>JAGANG010000058.1 GCA_017624275.1 Spirochaetales bacterium
GATAAACAGAACTTTCGACTCAGAAGGAAGTGCATGGAAAGACAGATTTTTCAGTAGAATTATTGAAGATTTGACGGATTTAGTAAGAGTTTTTGTGTACATCGAACAGAACGCTGTCCGAGCCGGGCTTGTAAAACGTGCTGCGGATTATCCTTTTTACCAGGTATGGGAGACGGTCTCGGAAAAAGAGTATTATCTAATGGAATAGACGACAGGCCCTAATACTGTAACGGAATAATACACTGTTCAGGCTATTAGCTAATTTTTTTTGGCAAAAAAATGCATCTCCTAAAATAGAACTATCAGTCTTTTTTAGAAGATGCACTTCATTATTATAAAATCTAATTTGTTGTTTTAACTCTACAGACTATAAAAATGTCTGCAATTTTTATCCCATATTTTCTTGTGCAACCAAGTTTTCTACGCCGTATTTTTTACGTAATGCCGGTTTTTCAATTTTTCCGGTAGCATTTCTCGGAACATCTGCAAATATTATTTTCTTAGGGCGTTTATAACGTGGTAAATCCATACAGAATTCGTTAATTTCATCTTCTGTACATTCCATGCCATCTTTTATTGATATAATCGCTCCGGTGATTTCTCCCAATCGCTTATCTGCCAATCCGATTACGGCAACATCTTTTATTTTTGGATGATTAGCAAGAAAGTTTTCTATTTGTACCGGATAAATATTTTCTCCACCGCTTATAATTACGTCCTTTTTACGGTCTACAAGGAAATAAAATCCGTCTTCATCCATCATTGCCATGTCTCCGGTAAAAAGCCAGCCATCCTTTAAAACTTCCGCTGTTGATTTTGGATCATTATAATAACAAGTCATTACACCAGGACCTTTTACGCAAAGTTCTCCGACGCCACCTTGTTTTACTTCATTTCCGTTTTCATCTACAATCTTACACTGCCATCTGTATCCAGGAATCCCGATAGCTCCGACTTTGTGAATATTTTCCATCCCCAGATGTACACAGCCCGGACCGGTAGATTCAGACAAACCGTAGTTTGTATCATATTTATGATCAGGAAAATATTTTTTCCAATGTTTAATCAATGACGGCGGAACAGGTTGAGCTCCGATATGCATCAATCTCCATTGAGACAAATTGTAGTCTGATAATTTTAAATCACCATTATCTAAAGCTTCCAAAATTTCCTGTGCCCAAGGAACAAGCAGCCAAACAATAGAACAATTTTCCTGTGAAATAGTTTTCAATATAACATCAGGTTGAGTACCTTTCAAAAGTACGGCTCTGCTTCCGGCAACAAGACTTCCCATCCAATGAAATTTTGCACCTGTGTGATAAAGAGGCGGAATACACAAGAAAACATCATCTCGTCCTGTTTCATGATGTTTTTGTTCCATTTGAGCTGCTTGCATTAAACTTTCATGATTATGAAGTATAGCTTTGGGAAATCCGGTAGTTCCCGAAGAAAAATAAATTGCTGCATCATCTTCATCTTCTATTCTTACCAGAGGCGGCTTACTAGAACAATCCGCTACCAATGCATGATAACTTTCCGCAAATGTAGGGCAGTTATCTCCTACAAAAATTAAAAGTCTTCCCTTGCTTAATTTTTCACAAATAGATTCAATTCGTCCTATAAATTCTGTTCCGAATATTAAAACATCTACTTCTGCCAATTCTGCACAATATTTAATTTCATCTGTATCAAAACGGAAATTAAACGGAACTGCAATAGCTCCCGATTTTAAAATACCGAAATAAATAGGCAACCATTCCAAGCAATTGAACATTAAAATTGCAACTTTGTCGCCTTTTTTAATTCCTCGCTCAAGCAACATATTTGCTACACGATTCGCTTTTTCATCAAAAACAGTCCAAGTAATTTGTCTGCGATATGCTTCACTTGTAGTAGGTTGAATCAATTCGTATTCACGCCATGTAATACGTTTTGTTTCCTTTATTGTAGGATTGAGTTCTACCAAAGCAATTTCATTTCCGTAAAGTTTGGCATTTCTCTCAAGATAATCTGTTACTGGCATCTATTTCTCCTTAAAAAAACCATCAATCAAAAAACACCAATCTATTACAATCATGAAAGAAAAATGTCAATGAAATGAAATCAATGAAGTAAAATATTTTCTTTAAAAAAGAGGAAAATTATACTAAATACAATAATTCAAATTTTTTATTAAAATAAGAGGTTATAACATGCACAACGAAAGAAAAATTACTAATGATTTATATTGGGTAGGCGTCAATGATCGTCGAATTGCATTATTTGAAAATGTTTACCCGGTTCCAGGCGGAATTTCTTATAACAGTTATTTGCTAATAGACGATAAAACAGTTTTATTCGACACTGTAGACCGCTGCATGTCACATCAATTTTTTGATAATTTAGAATTCATTTTAGGCGAAAGAAAACTTGATTATGTCGTTGTAAATCATATGGAACCGGATCACTCCGCAAATCTTTCCGATTTATTACTTCGCTATCCAGAAGTAAAGATTATAGGTAATGCAAAAACTTTTGTTTTTATAAAGCAATTTTTTAATAATGACATGGAATCTCATTTCATTACCGTAAACGACGGTGATACCTTGTCTACAGGAAAACACAATCTTAAATTTATTTTTGCTCCGATGGTACATTGGCCGGAAGTAATGGTTACTTTTGATGAAACTGACGGAATTTTATTTTCAGCCGATGGATTCGGAGGTTTCGGTGCATTAAACGGTAATATTTTCGCTGATGAAGTTGATTTTGATGAAAGCCACTGGGAAAATATGCGTCGTTACTATACAAATATAGTAGGGAAGTACGGTGTATCGGTAATGTCTTTGTTGAACAAAGCTACATCATTAAACATCAATTATATCTGTCCTTTACACGGAAAAATTTGGCGAAAAGACATCGATAAACTTGTAGATAAATATAAAAAATGGGCTTCTTACGAACCGGAAGAAAAAGGCGTTACTATAGTATATGGTTCAATTTACGGCAACACAGAAAATGCAGCGGAAATTCTAGCCGGAATATTAGCCGAAAAAGGAATAAGAAATATCCAAATGTTCGATGTTTCCGTAACTCATCCGTCATATCTTGTAAGTTCATGTTTCCGTTACAGCAATATTGTAATAGCATCAAATACTTACAATGCCGGAATGTTTATCAATATGGACGCTTTTATGCACGATTTAGCTGCACATTCTTTAAAAAACAGGTATGTCTCAATAATAGAAAGCGGTTCGTGGGCTCCTATGAGCGGCAAAAAAATACGAGAAATTTTAGAATCTATGAAAGATATGAAAATCATCGGAGATACGGTAACGATTACTTCGGCACCTAAAAATAAAGATTATGAAAAACTTGAAAAGTTAGCTTCCGATATTATGAACAGTCTATAAAAGAAAAAAATACGCTTGTTATAAAAAAACATAACAAGCGTATTTTTTTTGCATTAATAAATAATATTTTAACCTATGTTAAATTAGACCTAAACCGGCTAAAAGAATAATAAACAATAAAATAGGTGCTACAATTTTTATCATTACAATATAAAGAGTTTTACGTCCGAATTTTTCACCGTTAAACGTAATTTCTTCAATTGCAGTCTTAGGTTTTGCAATCCAACCGATAAGAATACAAGTTAAAAGTCCCACTATCGGCATAAGAATACTGTTACTTACATAATCTAAAATATCAAGAATTTGACCTACAGACCCATTAGGGAATTTCAAATCAAAATAGAATACATTATATCCCAAACAAACAATAATTGAAATTATGAATGTACTTGCAGCCATAATTAAAGTAGCTTTTTTTCGATTCCATTTAAATCTATCCATCATACTTGAAGTAATAGCTTCCAAAATTGAAACCGCAGATGTAAGAGCTGCAAAAAGTACCATTACAAAGAATATTAAACCAATAAATTCTCCAAAGTTACCGAGAGAATTAAATACTTTTGGCAATGTAATAAACATAAGTCCGGGACCAGCAGACATTCCTTCAGTTCCGGAGAATGCATAAACAGCCGGAATAATCATCATACCAGCTAAAACAGCAATTCCTGTGTCAAAAATTTCAATATGGTTTACCGCTTTCACAAGATTTTCTTCTTTTTTCATGTAAGAACCGTATGTCACCATAATTCCCATTGCAATTGACAATGAATAAAAAAGTTGTCCCATAGCATCAAGCACCGTATAAAGAAATTTTTTAAGAGTTAATCCTTCAAAAGAAGGTACAAAATAAACTGCGGCACCTTGCAATCCCGTACGAGTTACACCGTTTGCATCGGTATGTTTGATAAACAATGAATAAACTGCAATAAACAAAACGATCACAACCAAAACAGGCATTAAAATTCTTGAATAACGTTCTATTCCATGTTCAACACCTTTATAAACAATTATAAAACAAAGAATTGCAAACAAAATAGTATAAAAAATAGGCTGCCATTGTGCTGTAATAAAACCGGAAAAGAATCCGTCTGCTACTGCAACATTTCCCTGAAAAGCAAGGTAAGAAAACATATATTTCATTACCCAACCGCCGATTACACAATAATATGGATAAATAATAAACGGAACGACAAAAGATATAAAGCCTAAAAATCCCCATTTAGAATTAATCTTTTTATATGCCGTCAATGGGCTTTCTTGAGTTTTTCTACCGATTGCAATTTCAGTAATCAAAAGTGCAAATCCAAATGTAATAGCAAGTATTACATATACTAAAAGAAATAAACCTCCGCCGTCTTTTGCTGCAAGATAGGGGAAACGCCAAATATTTCCAAGTCCGACAGCACTTCCTGCAGCCGCCAAAACGACGCCTATAGAATTTGTAAACGAGCTTCGTTGTTTTAAATGTTTTTCCATAAAATACCTCTTTATTTTTTCAGTGCTGTACTTATTAGCATAAAAAATAAGTACAGTCATTAACTTTTTTGATGTCTGTACTGTGATAAAAAACATTTACTAAGAAATAAATTAAAGTTAGTTCTTTTGATTAGACATAAAAAAAGTGCATTTCAAAATGAAACGTTTTTGAAATGCACTTTTTAAAACTTCCTGTTTAATAGTTATCTACTTCATATAATATGTAGGAATTACCCATTTCCTCTTTTTTATCCCATTGAAGGTATGTTGTCTTACCTGATTTTACAAGGCATTGACAAAATTTCTTTTCACCATTATTTGCCGTAGCATAAACAGTATATTGGTCTGCATCCAAATTAAAAACTTTCACAATTCCGGAAGAAATCTGAATATCCGTATCCAATATAACTTTTTCTGAATTCAGAAGAATTATTTTTATATTTTTTATATCTGCTGCGTCTTCACTTGTATCCACATTTTTTATTTTCAGTGTACCTTCGGCATTTATAGATGTTGTTTCACAACTGCAAAGTGATAATAAAGCGATTAATAATATGCTTAAAATATAATATTTTCTCATAACGCCTCCATTATTAGCAATAATATCTTTTGAATCTTGCAGCGTCAACATCAATATTTTTTTAAAATTTATTTTCAAAAAAGATACTTATTTAATATCTTTAATCAGAATATCTATTATTGTATTTAAAGTGGCTTATATTTTGCTATTTCTTAATCTTTATAAGATTGTTTTGATTAGGAGCAGATATGCTAAAAAAAATCTGTATGTCTATTTTAAGTATAATTTTTATATTTTTAATATCATGTGAAGCAAATCCATTGATAGGAGTAGGAAGTACGGTAGATACAATTGCCCCGGAAGTTTCTATTGTCACGCCGCAAGATTGTTCTTATGTTCGTGATGATTTTAATTTCGAAATTACGTGTTACGACAATCTTTTAGTTACGAAAGCAAAATTAGAAATAGAAAAAAACGGAGAAAAGATTTTCGAAAAAACAGAAACTGTATCTCCCGATAAAGAAGCCGGTCGCCAGGCATGGAGCATTCCTATTTCTTTGAAAAACGATTTAAAAATTTCTACAAACGATTTAGAAACAGAATTTAAAATGATTGTCTATGTATACGATGCAAGAGGAAACTTATCCGAAAAAAGTTATAAATCCATAACTATTGTCGTTGATATTGAAGATGCAGAAACAGATATCTATTATCCTGTATTATTTAAGAAAACCAAATGTGACGAATTACGAAATGTAGAAATTAATTCTGAAAATTTTACTATTTTCCAAAATTCAACTTTTCAAATCAACGGAGAATGTAACGATAATTCCAACTCTATCCAATCTGCATGTTTGACATTAAAAGATGAAAACGGGCAAATTGTAGGAAAAAGTTATTACCTTGAAGATTTATTAAAAAGCAAAAATGAGTGTATTACCGGTTCATTACTTTATTGGAAATTAGCATTTTCTGCTGAAGAATCAGAGAACAATCCTGCTATTCCTCTGAATGTTCCGTCTCCTTCCGATACATATTTCTACGAAGTTTTCTTACAGGTAAAAGATAAAGCCGGAAATATAACTTTTACTACCGAAAACGGTTATGATAATGTTTTAGGAAAAAGTTTTGGATGGTTTGCAGTTCGTCAAGTCGCAGATTATCCTTTTTCTGATTTTTCTTCTATTAATAATAAAGTTTCTGCTAATTCGGTAATTACCGGAAAATCTTACGATGATGACGGTATTGAAAAAATCAATATTTATCGTAAAGCTTCGGATTCTGAAGAGTGGCTGTTAATAAAATCTTACTCCAAAGATGCAAGCGACGGTACTGAAAGTTTGAACGGAACACCTACTAATTTTACTTGGACTATTCCTTCACCGGAAACATCTACTTCTACAGAGTATCAGTTAAAAGTGGAAGTCGTTGATATTTATGATAATTCCAGTTTAGAAGGTTATGAAAAAGAAAGAATATCGGAAGATAAGGTGTTTTGTTCTTTTGGATTGATAGATCCCGCAGCTCCGAGTATAGACCCCGTAGATTTGACCGATTTTAAAAATATCGTAGATAAAGACGGAAATTTCACCGTAACAGTAAAAGCTACCGACAACTCAGCAATAAGTAAAATATATTTAGCGTGGAAGCCTGATAATGCGAAATCTGCACCAAAATGGGAAAACTTCGCTGGTCAAACTTCCGGTTATATTGATGAAAACGGAATTAAATATTGGGATATGTCTCCTAAAACTCTAGCAAAAGAAGAGGCTACCGAAAGTTTAACTTTAAATATATATGATGATTTTGACAATACATACGAAATAAAAAGATTTTATATTTACGCTGAAGATGACAGCGGTAAATGGTCAGAAATTCCTTCTTCAATGCCAAAATTTACAGAATTACCGAATGTAAAATTTACATCTCCGAAATCTAATGCAGTAGAAACCACTTATAACAATCAAACTTTTGATATTTCATTAGAAACATCTTCCTTCTTAAAGAAATTGAAATCAATAAATATCTCCGGATATGATGGTAATAACGTTCATACTATTGATTTAGAATCACTTACTCCGACTTTTGATAAAGATTCAAAAAATTGGATATATAATTGTGATATTAATTCTTCCGAATGGTGGAAAAACGGAGAAGGTGACGGAAACCACTCTTTAATGGTTACAGTAAAAGATGTTTTTGATAATGTTAATACTGATATGCTTTCTTTCGAAATCGATAACGGTGTGCCTAAAATAAAATCTGTAAGTGCAGAGACAGATCCGGGCAGTTATTGTGCAGGAAGTGAAATTGAAATTTCACTGGAAATGAAAAAAGACGTTTATATCGACGCAACAAAAGAAAATTTAACTTTGACATTAAATAACGGCGGAATAGCCTATTACAATCCACAAAAAGAACGGGCTATTAAAAAAACTCGCAAACTTTATTTTACATATAAAATAGAAAAAACAGATGAAAGTATCGCCTTAGATGCGTTGGCATTAAACTTAGACGGAGCAAAAATTTATGATGATGTAGGAAATATAGATAATTTAGGTACTACCGGCGGTGATGCGTTGACCGGAACAATTGATATAGAAAAATCTATAAGTATAGAACATAATTCTTCTTCTATGCTTATAATCGATAATACTCCGCCTAAAATAATAAACGTAACATCAGTAACTCCGAACGGAAGTTATACCGTTAATGACGTAATAAATATAATTGTAGAATTTAATGAAGAAATTAAAGTCAGCGGAACTCCAGAATTAACACTTAATAACTCAGAAATTGCAATTTTTGAAAAGCTTGAAAATAATAAACAAGCTTATTTCAAGTATAAAGTTTCAGATTCTGCCAATATAGATATAGATCAACTTGAATGGGTAAGTTTAAACAAAGGAACAGACGGAATAATCAAGGATCGTTCGGAAAATAATTGTGATTCTTCTGCTTCCGGAAATGAAGTTGATTTTTCTACATTAGTATATAACAGTGATATATCACTGGAAAAATCCGAACAATATATAAAAATAGACAAAACAGCTCCGAAATTCAGTACAAAAACAGTCAAATATAATACCACCAACGGTTCGTTATCATTCACCATTACTTTTGATGAACCTATTTATAAAGTTGCAGGAAAAAAAGCTGTTTTACAACGAGATGCTCATGCTGTTCCTGTTGTTTTATCTGTAGATAAATATAATGAATACGTGGCTTTAGTACCGGAAATTGCAGATTATTATGAAGAAGGTGTAAACGGAGCTTCCAGTGCTTTTAAAATTGATAATACAACTAAGTATATTTTAAAATATGATTATGACCCAACCAATGAAACATTGCTTGAACTTTTCAAAAATGAAAAGTTAGGTTTTTACAAACAAGAAATCATGATGGAATCGAACTGGGTAAAAAGTAACGGTAATTCCATCATAATTACAATTCCTAAGGAAAATTTGCTTACCGGCGAGTATTATTCGTTGACAATAGAAAAAGGCTTTGCTGAAGATCAAGTCGGACTTGCTTATAACGAAAGTTATACAACAAATGAAAACGAAAACATACAAGCCGGAACAAAAGCACAAGCTCCGGTAATTCGTATAAAGAAAATAACCAGCGGAGATGCACAAACTACTACAATGAAAATCAATACTATTACTAAAAATGCTTCTATAAAATACAATATAAGCGGAGGAAGTCCTACCACTTCTTATTCAGCTGCAGTAACACTGGGTTCAGCCGACTATAATCCAAAAACTTATAAAATTAGTGCATTGGCACAAATCGGTTCAAATACAGCAAGCGATTGCGGATACGAAGTAGCTTATAAAACTGTAATCTATACTTCTCACAAAGTAAAAACTGATGGTGACGAAGTTTATTTCCGTGGTTCAAATGTTGAAAGCGGAACGGCTACAGTACCAAACTTTCCTTTCAGCTGGGATGAAGCAAGTTCTCCGCAGTTGTGGTCAGACCGTAACAATGCGGCTGATGTAGGAATGATAAAAGCTACAAAGTCTGGTTCTAACTATTATGTAGTCTCATGGGGAGTAACAGAAAAGCTTTATTTCAGACCGTTGAGTTGTAAAGAAGAAACTGAAACAAAGTATTTGATTTGGGCATGGGGACAAGGCGGAAGTGCAACAGTAGAACCAGGATATTCTAGTGGTTCAAATAGTGGTTCCTCCGCTTATGAAACAAATTATCACGATAGAATCGGAAATAATTATTAATAGGAGTAACAGAGTATGAGAAATATAAAAATTTTAAATGTAATTATGTTTTTAATATTGCTTGCAGGTTGTTCTCAACCGAACTTTTTCGTCGGCGGAGGTCAATCATTAGACTTGGAAGCTCCTAAACTTACTCTTTTGACTCCAAGTAACTTTTCATTTGTTCCGTCAGATTTTACCGTAGAAGGTATAGTTACCGATAATGTCGGTATAGAAAAAGTCGTTGTCACAGTATACAACAATGAAAATGAAAAAATAAAAGACTATAATGCAAGCATTTCAGGTGAAAATTTTAAAGTTGAAATTAAAGAGTTTGAAAGCGGAGAATACAGCCTGGTTGTAAATGCTTATGATGAAGCAAATAATACATCAACAACATCTTCAAAGTCTATTTCTATTACAGTTGATGCAGGTAATTCCAATTTAGTATTGCGAGAACCTTTATTGTTCTCCGGTTTATCAGAAGAAACATTAGATTCAAAAAAATATCATGTATACGCAGATTTGGATTATTTTAGAAATGAAGATTTCAATATATCAGGAACAATCGAAGAAGATTACGGAATCAGTGCTTTAACTTTACAACTGGAATTTGTCGGAAGTAAAAATGATAATGAACTTTTTGATGCATCAGAAGACAATCCGATTGTTTACAATTATCGTATTTTCAAGAAAAACGGAGATTATTATTACAATGACGGAAATAATAACGTTTTAGCTGATAATTTATTCAGTGGTTCTTTAAGTAATTTTACTTTTAAAGTTGACAGCAGCAAATTATTTATAAATAAAAAATCTTTAAATTATAATCAAAGACATTTCTTCAAGGTTCGTATAATTGCAGAAAAAAGAACTACTCCGGTTGAAAGTTTTGATTTTTATCCGGGATATTTATGTGTCTATCCAAAATCAAACGAGCCGTGGTGTGTGCCGTCTTTTGCACAAGGAACATCATTTCCGGCAGGTAACAGCATTTTCGGTGAAGCCTACGATGATGACGGACTTTGTGAAAGCAGCGTATTTTATTGTATAGCAGCTAAAGATAAAACTATGCCGAAATTGGAAGATTTCCTTACTGTAGGAAACAGTACCAACGATACAACAATATTAACTTGGAAAATAGATTTATCTGAAGATATATTACCCGGAAATTATAACTTGTGGTATTACGCAAAAGATAAAAAAGGTGTTTTTGCTAAAGAAACAGAAAATGCAACAAAGCCGACTGTTTCTTCCATCAATTTCATCGTACCGGATCCGGGTCAACCGATAAGTGATGTTGAAATGTTTAAAGGTACCGACAAAAGTACAAAAGTAGCAGAGTATCCGTCCGATGAAAAAGGAGATTTTTTACTTGCCGGAAATGCTTACGATACATCTAACGTTCAAGCTGTAATTTTTGCATGGGTTCCTCAAAAGACTCCCGTACCTGATTGGAAAGAAACCGATTGGTCTGAATATATCGATGAAAATTGGAATGCTGACGGAGCTTTTTTAAAAGGAATAAAATATTGGCGAATTCCTTTGGGAACTCCGGAAACGACAGCGGACAATCGTAAAAGTTACGAAATCTCACTTCAATTAAATGATCGTGAAGATTTTATATTAGAAGACGGAACTATTGAATACAATAACAAGCATTTTTATATTTTTACTAAAGGTGCCGACGATGCAGAAGGCAATAAAAAGTTTACCATTGTCAATTTTACAATTCCTAAAGACCTTATTCCGCCGGAAACAAACGTCACCAACCCAAGCAAAGATGATACTGAAAACGATCAAAATTTACCTATAACCTTTGATATTTCTGCCATAGATAATGAAAATATTGTAGACAAAGTTTACATTAACACAAACGGTTTAAATGCTGAAAAACAAGCTGTTTTAAAAGACGGCAAATGGCAAGTTACGATAGACAGTGTTGATTTCATTGAAAATGAGATTAATGAAGTCAAAAAATTTATTGTAACAGCTGAAGATTTATACGGAAATAAAAATCAATCCATCAGAAGTATAAAAATAAAAAATACTGCTATATCAATAAGTAAAGTCACATCAGCAGATGATGTCGTAAATATTACAAAAAGTAACGGTGAAATAGAGATTCACGTTATCGCAGAAGATATAATTACTAAAGTTACGGGAGAACCTCGTTTAAAACTAAACGTAGCTAATATTTTCAATTCTGGCACTGTATATGCAAAATACAAATCAAAAGAAATAATTGATGAATCTAAAACAAAATTGATTTTTAGCTATACAATTTCTAACGGTGACAGTGCAGTTCCGTTAAATGTAGATGCAATCGAACTAAACGATGGAACTATTGCAAACTCTACGGGAAACAGTATCAGTGGAGACATTCCTGTACGCGGTGCTAATTCTCTTAAAAATCGCAATATTATAGTAGATACTACAGCTCCGCAAATTCAATCTATTATTACATCTGTTCCTAAAGGAGCATACGGTAAAGGCAGCCAAATAGATATAAAAGTAAGTTTCGACAGGATTTTAGGAACATTGGATTCATCCGGTTCTTCCACACTTATTTTGAATACCGTTTTCGGCGGAAAGAAAGTATTGTTTGATTCAAATAACACAATCGTATCCGGTAATACGGTAACATTTAATTATGTGGTATCCGACGGGGAAAATACCGAAAACCTCGATGTATTAACTTTTGAAAATGACGGAATGATTGCTGATGACAGAGGAAATAAAGCTATTACTACAGATTGCCAAAGAATGCTTGCAAATTTTCGTGAAATAATTATCGATACGACAGTTCCGCAAGTTGTATCTTACGGTGTAAACGGTGTCAGCGGAAAAGATATCAATACAATTACATATAATACTAATGTCAATTCTAAAATTGAAATCGATTTTAATGAAGACATAATGAAAAACAGCGGTTCAATATTGCTTGAACGTGTTTACAAATCATATCCGGCAGTTCTTACTAATGAAGAAAAAGCAAGTTATAACAGTATCAGAGATTTTTCAGACTACTACTGGAATAAATATTATGTCAATCGATGTATAGGAACCATGAATAATAACGGTGTAGAACCGGACAGAGAAGCTAAGTGGGTATTAAAATATGATTATGACCACGGAGCTTATGAGACAGCAGCTAAAGCCGGAACATGTAAAGATTTATGGAATTATTTTGCCGACGTAGGAGCTACTGCGGGTAAATATGTGGACTACAACTGTATCCGAATCGATGTAAACAGTGGTCTGGTAAAAGTAGACGGTAATAAAGTCACTATTACACCTCCTAATGATTTACCTGAAGGAATAATGTTTTACATTAACGTTGCGGAAGGTGTTTTCCTTGACCGTGCAAATAATAAAAATGCAACAAGTAGAGCTTGCAAGTTTGAAACTGTCAATGCGGCTGCTCCGGTGGTTCGTATAAATAAATTGTCCGGAATGGAAAGCGGAAGCCAGCCTAAAAGTACTACATTTAAAATAAGCAGTGAAACATATAACGCATCATATTATTATGGTTTTGTTAATACTAAAGACAGCGGAAACATTCCTACAGAAGCTCCGACTGTAGACAAACCTTATACAACACCTGTCAGTATCGGAAACGGTGATGCAAATGCTTATGTTTATAAAATCTTTGCTAAGACAAAAAATAAAAACAATGAAAATTACAGTGGTGAAACAAAAGAACTTGCTTTCAAAACCGTAATCACTAATTTAAATGACGGAGCATTTGGTTCTGACAGTACCGGCGGACCGGCATCTACTACAGAATTTCCTTTGGCGTGGGGAGAATATGTAAAATCTTCTGTAAACGTAAACGGAGGATATATGTCTAAAGCTACAAACGGTTACTTGTATAGTTGGCATATACTAAAAGACTTTCAATATAAATCAGCGAAGTTTGAAAATAACAAACCGGACTATGCTTCCGGAGATTCAAATACTTCAGGATTAGCGGGAGCAAATTGCAAATGCGGAACATCACTTGAAAAGAAACAACACACAATCAGTGCAGAGTATACGGTTGCAACCGGAGAAGCTCTATATTTTGCTCTTACCGGTAATTCAACAGCGATAAAAGGAACACAAAGCGGAACAACTTGGAGTTCTACTGTTTCCGGTTCTGTCACTACATTTTATGTATACAAAGGACCTGCGTCTTTGGGAGATTCTGTTAATATTAATAATACTTCGCTTGTTTGTTCTACTAAAAGTTTTAGTATCGATGCATTAATGCCGGTAACTCCTATATTCCCGAAACCTGTTACTTTAACCGCAACTTGCACATGTGCTGCAGGTGAGGCTCTGTATTTTACTGGAACTTTCGACGGAGCAAATAACAATGCCATTGCGTTTAAAGGTACATTAACCGGTACAAATACTTGGACTTTTGATACATACGGTTTTACCGGAATGACATGGAAGGTATTGAAAGGTGATGATTCTCTTGGTGATAAAGTGACTATTGCAGGAAGTTCGCTTTTATCAATGAAAGGAAGTGTTTCGTATCCTATAATTAAAACAACACCGGTATTCCCGACACCTGTGACGTTGACGGCAACTTACAGCGGTTGTAAAACTGGGGAAAATATTTATTTCAGCGGAGACTTCCACGGAGCAGAAAATGGAACCGTAGCATTGAAAGGAACACAGAGCGGATCGACTTGGACTTTGACCGTTACGGCGGATACTGACGCTTTCAGTTGGTATGTATTAAAAGGTAAAACTTCATCTTCGGCGGTAGCTAACAGTGGTTTGTTAAAAATGAACGAAAATGCAGAGACAGCTCCGACTGATAAAAGTATCGCAAATCCTACTTTCCCTGAAGGTAGAATAGCCGTAACTTGCACAAGTGGACTAAGCAGTACTGAGGCTATATATTTTGCCGGAACATTTGACGGAGGTTCTACATCTACAGCTGTAAAAGGAACTAAAGATTCTGTTACCGGTGAGTGGTACCATGATGTAACATTCGGTAAAAAAGGAAGCTCTTTCACTTGGAAAGTGTACAAAGGAAGTAATTCCGGAGGTTCTTCTATAAGCACAAGCAGCCTTACACCTGCACAAGGAACTAATTCATTTACCGGAGTGGGAACTCAAACTGTGACATTCCCGACTGCTACATATATATATTTCAAACCTGATTCAAAATGGGCTAGTGCAGGTGCTCGTTTTGCGGCTTATTTCTATGGTAATGGCAATAAATGGGTTAGTATGACAAAAGGTTCTGACGGAATATATTATTGTGAAAAACCTTCCGGTTATACAAATGTTATCTTTGTCAGAATGAATCCTGAAACAACTGATAATAATTGGGATAACAAATGGAATCAGACAGCTGATTTAACTATTCCGACAAACGGTAATAACTATTTTATACTCAATAACTGTACAGATAACGACTCATGGGATAAGATTGGCGGTACTTGGTCTAAAAAATAGTAAAACAAAATAACCACCCAAACGAGGCTGTCCAAGAAGTTATCAAACAAAACTTCAAAAGGGCAGCCCCTTTTTTTATTTCTACATTTAAATAATAAAATTCGCCGAATCGCTTAAAAACCGAAAACATATCAAATCGGGTGGGTTTTGCATTTTTATGTTTTGTGATATATTGCGTCCATGAATGTAATCATATTAGCTGCCGGCTGCGGTAAAAGATTCGGAACCGAGCTTCCGAAGCAATATTTATTATTAAACAACAAGCCGGTTTTGTTTTATAGTTTAAAAGTATTTGAAAAAAGTCCGTTAGTAAAATCCATCAGCGTCGTAATTTCACAAAACGCACAAAATTTATACGATGATTTTATTCGACATTACAAAAATGACTTTACAAAACTTACTCCACCGATTTTCGGCGGTAAAGAACGGCGTGATTCCGTATTCAATGCAATGTCTGAATTATCAAAAAATTTTATTCCAGATGATAATCTGATTGCTATTCATGACAGTGCAAGACCTCTTTTATCAAATAATTTACTTGATAATTTATATAAAACAGCAAAAGAATTCGGAGGTGCTGTCCCGGCTTTACCTTTGACTGATACAGTAAAAGAAGTTGATAAAAACGACTTTATTATTGCCAATCCGATTCGTGAAAAACTAAAAGCTGTTCAGACTCCGCAAATTTTTGACTTTGCAGAATATTGGAATGCAATTCAAATCTGTGAGAAAAAAAATATTCCGGTAACAGATGATTCTGAAACATTTTCATGTTTTTCATCAAAAAAGGTAAAACTTATTCCCGGGGATTCTCGCTTATTTAAGATTACTTATAAGGAAGATATTGAACAAGCTGAAAAAATAATCAACAAGGATAACGAATGGAAATTTTAATAGGGAACGGTTACGATTTACATCGTCTGGTAACTAAAAGAGATTTTATCTTAGGCGGAATAAAAATTGATTACAATAAAGGTTTTTTAGCACATTCCGACGGAGATGTTTTATTTCACGCACTTATCGACAGTTTGCTTGGAGCTTTGGCATTAGGAGACATCGGCGGACATTTTCCCGACAAATCTCCGGAATACAAAAATATAGATTCTTCTATTTTACTAAAGAAAACATTAGAACTTGTAGCTCAAAATAATGCCCGAATAGGCAATATCGACATTAACGTAATTTGTCAAGCTCCCAAATTAGCACCGCATATTTTGTCTATACGTGAAAATATTTCAAAAATTACCGAAGTGCCATTAAATCGAGTTTCTGTAAAAGCTAAAACTAAAGAAAAAGTCGACGCTGTAGGCAAGGGAAAAGCCGTAGAAGTTTTTTGCAGCGTCTTATTGTATAAAGATTAAAAAGTTTATTGAGGTTACAATGAATAAAAAACATTTATTTATTTCACTCATCTTTATGATGACAATCACACTGTGTGCTGACGAAAATCTTGAAAAGCAATTGGAAAACGGGATTTTCAATATTAAAGAATGGAATATGGCATTTATAAAAGAATCAAATCCATCTTTAATGCTTGCCAAACTTTACCAGAATTATAACCGAACTTTTATAAAAAAATACGGTCGCAATAAAGACTTAGAATTATTTATAAAAGAAAAAATGCCGTTTGAATCTCAAAAGGCATTATGGGAAAATCTACTGTGGCAAAATAATTCTAATGAATATCTTTCTGAATGCATTACAAACGAAGCAACTTCTGATGAATACAATGAAGCTCATTATTTGGTAGATTTAAATTTTATCCTTAATTCCCAAAACAACGAAAATGCAGAAGAAATACTTTCACGTGCAGACAGAGCAATGAAGTTTAAAGATAATTTTCGATTTACCGGAATTGTTCAAAATGCAGCTAAAAGGGCTAAAATTGAATCACGTGTAATAGAAACTGATTATTTTAATTATTTACTAAAAAAAGATATCAATATAATTGATGATATAAAGTTCAAAGCTCGCTGGGTAGTAAATAATGACGGTACGGTTTTTAATAAAATGGACGCACGTGTAAAAGAGCGACTTAAAAAGCTTTTATTTCGAACAATTAACAAAACAGATTTTGCAAATCCCTCTTTAGAACCGTTAAATACTCCGGTTTTCCCGGGAGCTGCCGGTTATATCACAATGTTTTTCAATACTGATTGCCAATTTTGTAAAACTGAAATCGAATATTTATCAAAAAAACATTTCAAACAAAAAAAACAGCTTTTACTTGTTAATACTTTGTATAAAGACGCACAAAAAACTAAAGCTGATACTAAAAAATTTATTGAAGAAAACAACGTTACTTTTCCTACTTTTATTGATACAGAAAATTCACTTGCCGCAAAACTTGGCTTTTCCGGGTTGCCTGTATTCTTGTATGTTCCGCCTCAAGGTAACGAAGCTATTTTGTTTGAAATGAAGATTCCGGGAAATATAATAGAAAAATTGAATTGGCTTACAGGAGAACAAAATGAGTTCTAAAGAAACTAAAACTAAACAAACAACATCTTTTGCCACTATAATTTATAGAATGATTCCGTTGTTATTGCTGTTTTTTATAGGTTTAGTAAAAACAGTTAGTTTATCGTACCACCAGAAAGTTTTTAAAACTGTTCTTATTTTAATTTCTTGCTTGATTTTAATATTGTTTGTGTTTCTTTCTTACAAGAAAAAAACTGAACTTTCTTTATTGCATATATTCTTTGGAGCTTTTTTATTCCTGTATTTTTTCCAATATGCAGTAACTTTTTTCTCCGGCGAAATCAGTTATGACCGAGAATATTACATTGCAAATTACTTTTGCTTACTTGTATTTTCGTTTTTCTCGAATATGTTTTTTAATGATGAATCTGATTTCTTGTGGGTAATGAAATTAACATCAATATTAATGGTTGTTCTTTTTTGTATTTCAATGCATGATTTTATTAACTACGTGTCTTATCCAAAAGCAATCAACACAAAACTTTACAGAACCGTAGCCGGCAATTTATCAGCAGATAATGTAGCTGAACTTGATTATTTTTACGAAGCTACATCTACAAATTATAAATTGAACGTTCCTTTGAATAAGGAAAATAAAATCGCCTTAAAAAATTTATTGAAAAAAGGGAAGTATTACACCAACGTAAACTACAAAAGTTTAATGACTTATTTCAGGCCGGCTCTTTCTTTCGGAAATACAAATTATTTTGCCGCATATTTAATAGGATTGCTTCCGCTAGCTATAATGGCGTTTTTTTCAATGTTTGACAGGCGAAAGTCTATAAAAGAAAATAAAACGGCTGTAATTTATGCAATTATGGCATTTTTAGGATTCATTCCGTTGTTGTTTACACAAACAACGTCTGCTTTTTTAGGTTTGTTTATTACATGTTTAATATTGGTTATTCCTACAATCATTTGCGGGTCGTCTTTCTCTAAAAGAACAAAAATAATCTTGCTATCTGCGGAAGCATTTATTTTTTTAGTTTTACCGTTGATTGCATGGTTTGTATTGCCAGATTTGATAGGGACATTATTTCCTCGTGTAATAAAAAAATTGAGTGCTCCGGAATTTGCAATACGTGACAGACTAAACGGTTGGACTCCGGCATTGCAATTATTTTTGCAACATCCGATTACCGGAGCAGGGCTTGGAACTGTTTATCCGGCATGTTTTAAATATACTTCAAAATATTTCAATATTTACTCTAACAGTAACTCATTCAAACATGCTCACAACGAATATGTTGAACTGCTCGGTGAAGGCGGAATAATTGCTTTATTTTTATTCTTGTTTTTATGCCTTTTTATAATCGTAAATATGGTCAGAATATATTTTAGAAAAGATTGCAGTAAAGTAATGCGTTTCGGAGCTTTAGGTGTTGCTGCCGGGTTATGTTCGATATTGGGGCAACAATTTTTTGATTTATCGCTGAGAATGAGCGTAACTATGGCTGCATTCTTTTGGCTTATCGGTGCCGGATTTTTCTTAACTTTAAAATGTCCCGTTACTAATAAAAAAGTTCTGTTTTTATGGGAAAAAAAGATTTCTGTACCGAATTACATAATCGGCGGTGTCGCACTTGTGCTAATCCTAATCAGTTGGCGATTGGCAATGCCGCTATTCTCCGCTGAATACAACTTAATCCAGTCTTTACGCACTAAAGGGCAGAAAGAAATATTTTTAGAAAAAGCTCACAAGGCAATGCCTCAAAATCCTTATGTTTTAAATCATCGCATTTCTTATTATTCCGGAATGATGCAGATGGGAATCAACCAATTTGAAAAGATTTTGCAAGAAGGTAATAATGAAAAAGTCAATTACATAAGAACATTTATTCAAAATATGTATCAAAAAGCATATTCCGACATATCTTTATTATCTCAAACAATTCCGGGATACCAAGATATATGGAGTAAACGATGTTCATTAAATATTCAATACTTGCGTTTTATTACCATAAACTACAATTTAATTTCTCAAGATGAACTGCTTGATGCAATAAATGCATTAAAAAAAGAAATTTTAGATGATTTAGAATCAAGTTTGAATCAAAACTTTCTGAATACTTCAAACCATGTATCAAGAATTTATTTACTAGCTGAATTAGGAAACAAGGATAGTATCAATAATGCAATAAAGGAATATCTGGAGGCAAAACTTTTAATTGACTATGCTAAGAAAAAACGTTTATTGTAAGAAAATATAAAAATATCGTTTACAATTGAAAAAAAATCTGACATTAAAAGCTCCGATAACGAATGGTACTTTTCCATACCTGAAGATTTTATTAATGAAACTTGTTCCAATATAATAAACGGTAACGGAGTAGGAAAAGAACTGGAAAAACTTTATCAGAGTATAACGACAAAGGAAGTTAAATGAATATAAAACTTCAAATAATCATCATTTCTTTTTGTTTGATATTTTGCAGTTGTAAGACAACTAAAGGCAGCATAGGGAAAAATTTTTCTTTAGGTGATCATTACGAAGATCAAATAACTTCTGATAATGTTTATAAAAATTCTGTTCTGGATTTTTCCATTCCTTTTAATGAAAAATGGACTCTGAAAAATCAATACAGACATTTTGATAACTTTGAAAAAATGTTTGTAGATCAATTCAATTCCGAGTCCAGCGAAGTTTTATTCATAGGATACAATGATGAAGATAAATGCGGAGTACGTTGTTTTGTTTCTGAATTGGGTATGAAAAATCAAGATTATTTTGAAAAACTTAAATCTCAAGAATCCGTAACTCTTGGAAAATATAAGATTGAATATTTGACAACAGAAGATTTGGAATTAAAAAATTTTGAATGCTATCATACCGTAATGGAATTGACTTTGAATGCAAATAATATATTTGTATACGATTCAATATTTTTCAAAGACACATTGTACAATTTCCGATTGGATTTTTGGTGTACTAAAAGCATTTATGAAGTACAAAAAGAAGTTTTTAATAACTTTTTTAACAGTATAGAATTGAATCCGCAAGGAATTCAAATACAAAAAACTTTTAATAATGAAAATAAAAATGAAAACGTACAAGACATAATTGATTTAAAAGAAGGAGGAGAAAAGTAATATGAGAAAAAAATTTACTTTAATTTGTTTTTTAGTTTTCAGTTTATCACAAATTTATTCAACAGAGTCATCCTTGCGAGGTATGAACGGAATCAGTGAAAACGGTAACAATTTCATTCCTGATTTCTGGGCTGATACTTTAATGGTAAATCCGGCTTTTGCAACCCAATTAAAAGCAAAATGGGGACTTCATCTAGATAATTCATTAAGATTGGGAATATCCGGCGTAGGAGTAGACGTTGCAAATACTGTAGAAAATAGAGTTAATTTTTCTACAGGTGTAGATCCGATGGTATTGATAAATTTCTCTAAATTTACATTTGGTATCGGCGGAGCTGCAAACTTTGGTTTTAATTACAAAGATACAAACGGAGATATCAATGTTTCCCCATATGTAAATGCCGGTGCAGAAGTTCTTTTTGCATTTGATATTGCAGAAAAATTTAAATTCGGTATCGATGCAAAATTTATTGCTGACTTAGACGGAAATCTAGCTTTAAACGGAGTTATTACTCCGGGACTTTTGTTTTCATTTAAGAAAAATATTTTATCAATAGCTGTTCCTATTCATTTAGCTTATGTTGATGAAGATGATTTAAGCGGGAAATTTAGATTCGGAGTAATTTTTGTAGATGATTTATTAATAAGCGATAAGTTTACAATTCGTATTCCGGCAAGAGCTGATGTAAAACTTTACACAAGCCCTTCAACATGCCATGTTACAGTACCGTTTTCTGCCGGAATCTCACTTATCGGAAAGGTTAATGATCCGTTGTTATTCTTTGCCGGGGTAGATATCGGAACATCATTCGGAAACGCTTCTGTTACAATCGATGATAATGACAAAGAACAAGTTAATGCGAATGAAGAAAATCATTTTGGTTTTACATTGACTCCTACATTGAATGCCGGTGTAGAAGCAAAAGCTCTTTCTTGGTTTACACTTCGTACCGGATTGAGTCATTATTTCTGTCGTAATGACTATCACCACTATGAAAAAACTGATTTAGAAGATGAACATTGGGAAAATACATTCACACTTATCGGCGGAATTACTTGGACAGCCGGCTGTTCATTTACTGTAGGAAAAGGCATAACTATAGATTTGGCAGCAGATTTACAAAATCTAGAAGCTGCATTCTATTCTAAAAACCATGCTACAACAGGTTATGATTATAATAACAATTTTAAATTATTATTGACCGCTGCTGTTTCTTTATTTTCTTCAAAAACAGCTGATAAAAAATAATCAGTTTTTTCATAAGAAAAATCATATATATTAATGAAATTTGAAGTGTACCATAAAAGTTGGAAACAATTTTATGGTACATTTTTTTTGCCTTTATCTTTTTTAAAATGGAAAGACAGACTATTATCCTAAAACAGAATCGGGGTCTGTCGTCTATGCGATAATAGTTTATAGAGATATCAATGATGTTATAGAGGACGATTTGTGCATAAAAAAAACCGGAATCTTTAAAGACTCCGGTTTTTTTATTATCATTTTATTTACTATGAATTATTGACGCAAATTCCTTTCTGCCTTCTTCATTTTGTCCGAAAAAACCGGAACCGGCAACTATTACGTCACAGCCTAAATCCAATACTTTGTTGACATTAGATTTAGATATTCCGCCGTCAATTTCGATTTTGTACTTGTAACCGTTCTTTTTTCGTAACTCATCAAGCTCAGCTATTTTTTCAAATGTATAATCCAAGCATGATTGTCCTGAAAATCCCGGATTTACACTCATTACAAGAACCAAATCAACAAGAGGTAAATACCATTTTATAGCATCTACAGATGTAGTAGGATTTATAGTTACTCCGGCTAGTTTTCCGTTTTCATGAATCTGTGTAATCATTCTGTCTGCATGAACAGCCGCTTCATAATGAAAATTTATTAAATCTGCACCGGCTTTAACAAAAGGCATTATATGATCTTGCGGATTAGTAACCATTAAATGAACATCGCAAAAATAATCACCATGTTTTTTAATATCCTGCACAATCTTTGCACCAAAAGTTAATTGCGGAACAAAATGTAAATCCATTACATCAATATGCAACCAATCTGCACCACATTTTACGGAATCTACAATTTCATTTCCTAATTCAAAAAAATCAGCTGATAATAAAGAAGGGGACAATAACGCCATTATCTTCCAGCCTTCTTAGTAGCTTCTGCTAATGAATCAAATTTGTCTTTACTGCTGTCAAGTAAATCGTAAGTCAATCTCCAAGACCAGTTGTGTGAACCAGAAGTTCCCGGTTTGTTCATTCTGCAATCAGTTCCAAGTCTTAAAATATCTTGCATCATAAATACAACTGTTTTTGCTTTTGATTCCAACAATCTATTGATAACAGCTTCGTTAAGATGTTCATAATCTGTATGTAAATAATTTAATATATCACCTTTAGTTTTGTCATCAGCATCATGGAACCAACCAAGAATCACGTCATTATCATGAGTTCCCGGATAAGCAATACAATTTTCCGGATAATTGTCTGGTAAATATGGTGCTGTATGATTAGGAACTACCTGTCCGTCATCGTTTGTATACATTCCGTTCATATCAAACGGTGCAAATTCAAAGATTTTCATACCAGGGAAATTAAATGTATCACGAAGTTCTGTTACTTCTTTTGTAATAATTCCCAAATCTTCGGCAATAATATTTTCTGCCAATGAATCACCGAATACTTCTTTAAATCTTGAGAATAATTGCATTCCCGGAGCTTTTACCCAGTGACCGTTTTGAGCTGTAGGTTCGCCATATTTTACTTCCCAATAAGCTTCAAAACCACGGAAATGGTCTACACGTACGCAGTCTACAAGTTTCAACAGATTTGTCATTCTGTCTACCCACCATTGGTAACCGTCTTTAGCCATTTCTTCCCAATTATAATGAGGATTTCCCCAAAGCTGACCTGTAGCTGAGAAATAGTCAGGTGGTACTCCGGCTACAATTTGCGGTTTTCCGTCAGGTGACAAATGGAATAAATGTTGATTAGCCCAAACATCAGAACTGTCATAAGAAACGAAAATAGGAGCATCTCCTACAATTTTGATTCCGTTTTTATTTGCATATTTTTTGAACTCAGTCCATTGTTTAAAGAAAATCCACTGTACGAATTTGTAGAAATCTACATCATTTTTTACTTCTGCTGATAATTTCATGTTGCTTCTTGTACGAAGTTCTTCTTCCCACAAATCCCAACTGCAGCCGTTTTTGCTGTCTTTGATAGCCATAAATGTTGCATAATCTTCAAGCCATGCATTTTCCTTGCAGAATTTTGTAAATGCAGCAGGTTTTCTTTTCTTTTCCTTATTAATAGCTTGGAATTTAGCAAATGCTTTACGAAGAACTTTAAAATTTTCAACATAAATCATTCCGTAATCAACTTTAGCCGGGTCAAAAGTAGGATAGTCACTTAAATCTTCTTCAGTTAAATATCCGTCAGCAATCAATTTATCAAAACTGATTATGTAAGGTGTTCCTGCAAAAGCTGAAAAAGCTTGATAAGGTGAGTCACCGAATCCTGTAGGTCCCAAAGGCAAAATTTGCAAAATCTTCTGTCCGGCAGCTTTTAAAGTATCAATTACTTTGTAAGCTCCATCTCCTAAATCTCCACATCCATATTTTCCGGGAAAAGAAGTAGGATGAATTAAAATACCACTTAATCTTTCCATGTTAATCTCCTTTAATTAAAATTTATTAATTATTTTCTATCTAATTTTTCTTCCAGATAGAAACGCATAATAGTTTCACCGACAGTTATTTTATCTCCGTAGAACAAGGCTGATTTCTTTTTAATAGGTTTTCCGTTCAAAAAAGTTCCGTTTCTGGACCCGACATCTTCAAGAAAAAATTTTCCGTCTTCATTTGTTATAACACAATGACGTTTACTTACTAAATTATCATTAATGGTAAAATTACACTCTTTAGTACGTCCGATAAGATGTTGTGTATCATTAAGAATTGAAGTTGCACCGAAAAAGTTGGGAGATAAAACGAGTAGGATACCTTTACTGATAACCAATGAAGAAATTTGTATCTTTTTATTATCTGTTATAACAGTATTTAATTGCTCCAATCGGCTATCCATAAAGACATCTCCTTGAGTTAGTATTACTATTAAAAATAAGTATTTTTGTCAATCTAACTGCAAATAGGCAAAAAAAAACCTGCTAAAAGCAGGATTCTTTAATGAAGTGATTGCCGGAGGTCGGACTCGAACCGACACGGGCGTACGCCCACAAGATTTTGAGTCTAGCACGTCTACCAATTCCATCACTCCGGCTGACGTTGTGGAGATTACCAAAAATGAATCTGTATGTCAATAGTTTTTTTAAAAAAAAATTAATTTGCCTTTTTCAAAAAACACAATTATTTTTATGTCCAAAATTGGATAAAAAAACATAAATGTAGGAGGCATTATATGGACTACGAAAAAATGACTGTAATAACACAAAAATCAATTCAAAAAGCAGCTGAAGCTGCGATTAATAACGGTCAAACTCAAATTTACCCTGAGCATATTCTGCTTACAATGTTAGAACAAAAAGAAAGTATTGCTGCTCCGTTATTTGATGCCATAGGGGTAACAGCTCAAAAAGTTATTTCCGAAACAAACAAATTACTATCATTAAAACCGCGTATCGAAGGACAAATGACTTCAACTCCGAGTTTATCAAATGACAGTGTAAGACTTTTAGCAGAAAGCGAAAAAGCTATGAATAAATTGCAAGATGAATATTTATCCACAGAGCATTTAATTCTGGGTATATTGGAAATCAAAACAGAATTATCGAAAATGCTCCTTAATATAGGAGTAAACCAAGATAATATTCTGATAGCATTAAAACAGATACGAGGAAATCAACGAGTCACCGATCAAGATCCTGAAAGTAAATATAAAGTATTGGAAAAATATACAAGAGATTTAAATGCTCTTGCACGTAAAAATAAGTTAGATCCGGTAATTGGAAGAGATGATGAAATCAAAAGAGTAATTCAAGTTTTATCAAGACGAACAAAAAATAATCCTGTCCTGATAGGTGAACCGGGAGTCGGTAAAACAGCCATTGCTGAAGGACTTGCACGTCGTATTATAGAAGGAGATGTCCCTCAAAGTTTGCGTGATAAAAAAATATTGGCATTAGATTTGGCAATGCTTGTAGCCGGAGCTAAATTTCGCGGAGAATTTGAAGAACGGTTTAAAGCTGTTATTCAAGAAGTAGAAAAATCTGAAGGTGCATATATTTTATTTATTGATGAACTTCATACTTTAGTAGGTGCCGGTGCGGCAGAAGGCTCTATGGATGCGTCAAATATTTTAAAACCATCACTTGCTCGAGGAGAAATTCATTGTATCGGAGCTACAACTCTTGATGAATACCGTAAATATATAGAAAAAGATGCTGCTTTGGAACGACGCTTTCAACCAGTAACAGTAAAAGAGCCCGATGTAGAAAGCAGCATAGCTATTTTACGAGGTCTAAAAGAAAGATATGAAATTCATCATAAAGTCAGAATTCAAGATCACGCTATTGTAGCTGCTGCCGTACTTTCCGACCGCTACATTACAAATCGTTATTTACCTGATAAAGCAATTGATTTAATAGATGAAGCTGCCAGTCGTCTGAAAATGCAAATAGAAAGCCAACCGGAAGAATTAGACAACATCGACAGAAAAATCATTCAATTACAAATTGAACAGCAAGCTTTAAGTAAAGAAAGTGACAATGAGTCGAAAGAAAGACTTACAAAAATCGAAAAAGAACTTCATGAATTAAATGAAAAAGGCGATGCTTTACGTTTGCAATGGAATAATGAAAAAAAATTAATCGAAGAAATCGGTGCCGAAAAAAAACGTTTAGAGGAACTCTCTGCACAAGAAAATGAGTTTACAAGATCAGGTAATCTTGAAGCCGCAAGTAAAATTAAATATGAGACAAAAATCGCTTGTGAACAAAAGATTACGGCTTTATCTGAAAAATTATCAGAGATTCACAAAACGTCTACTTTAATTCGTGAGGAAGTAACAGAAGATGATATAGCTGCCATAATTTCCAACTGGACCGGCATTCCTATAAAAAAAATGCTTCAAAGTGAAAAAGAAAAACTTTTAGAACTGGAAAATCTTTTGCATGAATCTGTAATAGGTCAAGATGAAGCTATAATAGCCGTAAGCAATGCTATTCGCCGCAACAAAGCCGGAATTTCAGATTTAAACCGTCCTATAGGTTCTTTTATTTTTGCCGGGCCTACAGGTGTAGGAAAGACCGAACTGGCTAAATCTTTGGCAAAATTATTATTTGATGATGTAAAAGCTATGACAAGAATCGACATGTCTGAATATATGGAAAAACATGCCGTTGCACGCTTGATAGGTGCACCTCCGGGATATGTGGGTTATGAAGAAGGTGGACAACTTACCGAAGCCGTACGTCGTCGTCCGTACAGTGTGATTTTGTTTGATGAAATAGAAAAAGCACATCCCGATGTTTTTAATTTATTGTTGCAACTTCTTGACGACGGACGACTGACAGACAGTCAAGGGCGAGTTATAAACTTTAAAAATTGTATTATCATCATGACAAGTAATATCGGTGCTAAACTTATTCAGGATTCTGACAATTATGATAATTTGAAAGAACAAGTTTTTCAGGCTATGGGAAATTTCTTTAGACCGGAATTTTTAAATAGAGTAGATGAAATGATTATTTTCCATAAACTTTCTCGTGAAAATGTCAAAGAAATTATTGAAATACAATTGAAGCAACTTGCTGATAGAATGAAACAACGAAATATTAAGCTTTCTTATGATGATGGAGTTTTGAATAAAATTGTAGAAATCGGTTACGATCCTCAATTCGGTGCAAGACCGGTAAAACGAACAATTCAAAATTATATTGAAAATGAGATTGCAAAACTTTTAATTCGCGGTGATTTTGAAGAAAATCAAACTATAAAAATAAAAGTTGATGATGATTCTTTTAATTTTATAAAAGAATAAATGTTACTAAAAAAGGGGCTTTTTAAAGCCCCTTTGTTTTTATTCATTAATAAATGAAATCGGTTGACCTGTAGAATCAAGAACTGACAGCCACAATTCACTTTCAGGCTCAAGTTTCTTTCTTTCCGAAATAGCTAATTTAATAGGTAAGTGTACATACTCACCGCCTAAATAACCGATTACGATATCTGTTTTTCCGCTCATTCCTGCATGAACTGCACGTTGTGCAAGTTGTAAACAGAAAATTGAATCATTAGGAGTAGGCGGTGTAGAGCGAATAATATAACTTGGATCTATATATTTTACAGATGTAGATATTCCCTCACTTGCAAGATATTCTTTTATTTTATCTTTTAAAAACAACCCTATATCATTGAGTTTTTCGTTACCTGACGGGTCATATTTTTTTTCCATATTTTCAAAATATTCCTGACCGGCTCCCTCAGCTACAAGAATAACTGCATGATTTGAATGTTGAAAACGTTTTTTTAACGCAGCAAGAAAACCTTTTTCCCCGTCTAATTCAAACTTAATTTCCGGTACAAGAACAAAATTTACATCATTAGTCGCAAGAGTTGCATTTGCCGCAATAAATCCGGAATGTCTTCCCATAACTTTAACTATACCGATACCGTTCATAGCACCTTTTGCTTCTGTATGAGCTGATTCTATCGCCGTACAAGCTTTACTGAAAGCTGTTTCAGAACCGAAAGATTTATCGATATATGCAATGTCGTTATCAATAGTTTTCGGAATACCTATAACAGATATTTTTAAATTACGTCTTTCTATTGCTTCTACAATTTTAGAGGCACCTCGCAATGTTCCGTCGCCGCCTATAACATATAAAATATTAACTTTAAGTTTTACAAGCTTATCTACAATTTCATCCTCATTTTGCGGACCTCGTGAAGAACCTAAAATTGTACCTCCCAGCTTATGAATATTTTCTACTACATCAGGGGTAAGATTGATGATAGAGTGGTCGTATTTGTCGATAAAGCCTTCGTAACCATATCTGATTCCGTACATCAATCGGTTGTTGTAACGATAATAATTCATATACACCAAAGCACGAATTACAGAGTTTAATCCCGGACAAAGACCACCGCATGTTACTACCGCAGATATTGTTTCGCCCGGTTTAAAATAAATTTTCTGACGAGGTCCGGCTTTTTCAAAAGACGGAATAATTTCTTCATCATCTTTTTTATTCTTAAGCTTTTCTACATATTCATTAAGTTTTTTTTCTGAAGAAAGAAACAAAAATCTATCTTCATCACTTATGTATTTTATTTTATGTTCTTTTGTATTTGTAAAACCATCTAACGGAGAATCATATTGAGGAACACCCAAATTTTTTACAGCTAAATCATCCCTTTTCAACATACTGGCTCCTTATTTTAACATCATTTTGTTAATTTCAATCTCAGAGGCTTCCAAATAAGAAAGTCCGGAATGTTCTTTATGTGCATAAAGAATTTTTGATGATGAATTAATAAAAACTCTGCTTAAATCAAATTCGTGCTTATTTAATACAGTCAATACATCATCAAGATTTCCGCCTTGTTTTCCGACTCCCGGAATCAACAGAGGCAAATTCCCGGCATTTTTAAACATTGAAACAATTCTATCCAATTCTTCAAGATGAGTCGCTCCTGCAACCGCACCAATCGGAGTATCAAATTCTTTAGACCAATCGATAAGTTTATTAATTACTGCTTCGTATAAATATTGACCGTTTTCAAGTTTTAACATTTGAAAATCACAACTTCCCGGATTGGAAGTTCTGGCAAGGACAAAAAAACCTTTATCTTTGTATTGGAAAAAAGGCGAGAGAGAATCTGTACCCATATAAGGTGCCAAAGTAACGGCATCTGCATTTAATTCCTCAAATGCGGCTTTAGCATAAGCCTTTGAAGTATTTCCGATATCTGCACGTTTTGCATCTAAAATTACCGGAATGCCTTTTCCTTGTGCATGAGAAATAATCTTTTTTAACGCAGTATGACCTGCAACTCCGAACGGTTCAAAAAAAGCAATGTTAGGTTTTACCACAAGTACTTTTTCACTAAAATTATCAAGCAAAGAAAAGAAAAAAGATGTCAATGTTTTTTCTACATCGTCACTCTTTACATCCTGCGGCAGATTATCCCAAACCGGATCTAATCCTAAACACAAAACTGATTTAACTTTTTCAAATCGTTCTTTAGTCTTATCTAAAAAATTCATTATCCTTTCCTCCAAACAATCTATAATAAATACACGTGAGTTTATAGAACAAAAGTTTATTTGTCAAAAAGAATCATTATTTATTTTGATAAATTTGTTTTGGATCAAACATCAGCGGTGTTTTATTTTCCTGCCAGTCATTATCAATAAGTGAACGATAGAAACAACTTCTGTGTCCGGTATGGCACGCAGCTTTATTTCCTTTTTGTTCTACTATATAAAAAACCGTATCCATATCACAATCGATGCAAATTTCTTTTATTTCCTGATAATTGCCGGACTCTTCACCTTTACACCACAACTTTTGACGAGAACGACTGAAATAGGTGGCTTTGCGTGTTTTTACCGTATTTTCTAATGCTTCCAAATCTGCCCATGCCATCATTAAAACTTCTTTAGTTTCAAAATCTTGTGCAATTACAGGAACAAGTCCGTCCGCATTAAATTTTATTTTATTAAAAACTTCCATATTTGCTTCCTTGAAATAACAGTGTGAAATAAAAAAAGGCTACTTGAATTAAGTAGCCTTGTATTGGGTCCTGTCAGACTTGAACTGACGACCAGCGGGTTATGAGTCCGCTGCTCTAACCAACTGAGCTAAAGACCCACGAGCTTTATATTATAAAACGCTTTTTCAGTCAATACTTTTTTTATTTTTTTTATTTTCCTATATTTAAATATTTTTCAACTATTCTTACTGCCTGAACAGCTTCTTTCACATCATGTACTCTTATCCAAGATGCTCCGTTTAAAATCGCTATTGTATGTACCGCAATCGTTCCGCTGACTCTTTCCTCCGGCGGTACATCTTTTTTTCCGGCTGCAACCAAAACATTTCCTATCATTGATTTTCTCGATGCAGCAGCCAATACGGGATAACCGCCGGCAGCTAATTTTGAAATTCCTGCTAATAATCGATAATTATCATCTGTAGATTTACCGAAACCAAATCCAGGATCTAGCACTATTTTTTTAATTCCGATTGACGAAAAATAATTTGCACGTTCTAATAAGCAATCGAATACTTCGTCGCATACATTATCGTAAGTAGGATTCTTTTGCATTGTAAGCGGCGTTCCTTTCATATGCATTAGAATACAAGTAGGTTGATATTTTAATGCAATTGAAGACATTTTTTCATCCATAGTAAAACCGCTTATATCGTTAATTACGGTTGCACCGTTTTCGATTGCTTCTTTTGCAACTATTGATTTATATGTATCTACAGAAATTTGTATATCTATACGTTTTTTTACAGCCTCGACAATCGGAATAACACGCTCTAATTCTTCTTCCGCAGAAATACGAGAACTTCCGGATTTGGTTGTTTCGCCGCCGATATCAATTATATCTGCACCGTCAAGCATCATCTGTTCTGCATGAAACAAAGCTTTATCAAGAGAATTAAATCGTCCGCCGTCACTAAAAGAGTCCGGCGTAACATTTAAAATTCCCATAACGGTAATATTCTTATTCTGCTGCATTTTCTTCATTCGTACTGTTTTCCGTATTACTTTCTTCCGGTTGACTCACTGACATTCCGCCAAGCATGGAATCAATCAATCTATTCATAAAAGGGAAGTCGCTCGTAATTTTTTTTGCATAATTAAGATTTGTTATCGCATCGTCAATTCTGTCTTTCATGATTTGGTAATAGGCAAAATAAAGATACATTGCCTGACCGGCTAAATCTCCGTTCATAATATAACCGGTATTTTTTATCCATTTTCTGCCGATCCAAACTTTTTCTTCTTCCTCACCGTAAGGACGATAACCTCTGAAATCAACAAAAAGCCAGTCTTTGTAACTTGTAATTATATATCCTAAATCTCCCTGTTGAACATTTTGTTGTGTCATCCAATCAGTATCGGGGACTTCGTAAGTAATAATATTCGGCTTGCTGATAACAATAACTCCCTTTGTTAAATCATCAAAATCCATCCATACTTTTTTTGAATTTTCCAACTCTACAAGGAAGATTTCCTTTTCGCCGTCAAATTCTACTTGTTGACATACAACTTTTACGCCAATACCTAATCTGTGATAAGTCCCTTTAGCCAATTGTTGCCATTTTTTCCCCACATCATCACGGTTTATATAACCTAAATTCATCAGATTTTTAGTATAGTAAATATCATCTTGTTTTGAATCCTGTTTTGTTATATTAGTCGCAACCTGTACGTTTTTTTGTACAGTTTCATTTTTTGTACTTTTGACTTCTTTTTTTCCGCAGCCTGTAATCAATATAAGAGTTAAAACACCGAGAATAATCTTTTTCAATTTGTTCCTCCAAAATACGCTGTATTACTTAGGAAAAAAAACATGTTTTATCAACGTTTTTTTGCTTATTTTTCTATTTTATTTCCATATAGTTAAAATATTTTGTATAAATGCACTGTCTTTTGATAAAAGGAGCAAATATGTCTGCGGAAAACATATCAAACGAATATATAAAAAGCATAGAACGTCTGGCAAAGAAAAATAATATCCCGCTGGACGCAATGATAAAATATTGGAAGAATAAATACGAGACTTTCAATGATATTACCGATAAATACGATTTTCATTACGATGAAAAATTTTACCCAAAAGATTCTTCAAGACCTTTCATTGCATTAACTGTCAATGGCTCAATAATAATTGCGTCAGCACCTAATAACGGATTGCGTGAAATTCAATATTTACCTATAGAAATTCGTAATGACGGTTCAAATTCCGTTCCTCAAAAAACAAAAGGGAAACTTGCCGATCATTTGGAATATCTGGAAAAGGCTGATTTTGAAAATCTTTTTTCTACATCTCCGGTAATAAGAATAAAAACCGCAGATGAATTGAATAGAGAAATTTTTGAAGAAAAAACAGCACAATTTACAAAAGAAATTACCGATGCTTTTACTAAAATAAATGAAGATATTACCAATACAGCAACCAAAATTAACACTGAAAATACTGCTGAAATCAAGGAGACACAAATATGAGTATTACATACGGAATTAATCCTGTAAGAGAACAATTAAAAGTAGTCTCATCCGGAAATATTTATTTTTGTGCCGGAAAATTATCTCCGAAATTGAAGGAATTAGAAACAAAAGCCCGTAATACTGAATTAGGCATTATTTTCTTAGAACGTGATGAGTTTCAAAAAAGATTCGGAGATTGGGAACATCAAGGTGTTGTTTTAGAATCAAATACGACTTATTCATTTATTTGCAGTGAAGAAGATTTTTATAACGAATTAAAAGATATAGATTCTACAGACACGGTTTTGTTGCTTGACGGAGTGAAAGATGTGGGAAATCTCGGAGCGATACTCAGAAGTGCATTACTGTTTAATGTAAAGTATGTCGTTCTACCTAAAAATAACAGTGCCAGCGTAAATGAAGTTGTTATAAAACGTTCTGCCGGTGCTGCCTCTCAATTGAAAATCGTATACATTACGAATGTATCACGTACACTTGAAAAGTTGAAAGAAAACGGCTATTGGGTTTACGGAGCCGACATGAACGGGACGACACTGAACGGAAAAAACTTTGCTTCCAAGACTGTTATAGTAATGGGAGGCGAGGAAAAAGGAATGCGTCGGCTCGTGCGTGATAATTGCGACGAAATTATTTCAATACCTACAAATGAAAAGCTTGATTCACTTAATGTTTCCGTCAGTGCTGCAATTATTTTGTACGAACGCTTTCGCTGTTTAAGTTAATTTATAATTTATAATAGGTGGCAGACCCTGATTCCTTTTTGGAATAAAATTAAAACACACACAGAAAGTCGGGAAGGCCGGGAAAAGCAGATAAAGTGTATCCAGACCTATATACTAAAACAGATTAGGGTCTGGATATTAAAACACGAAATTCACAAGTTACCAAAGGATGTAAATACCAAAAAAAATCACAAATCAATTACATACATAAACTCAATTCTTTTCACATCCGGATTTTGCTTATTATATCGTATACCGTTGTCAGAATAACGTTTCATTCCGATTTTTTCCATTACACGCCAAGAACCAATATTTTCCGAATCACATTGAGCAACCACTTTTTTTACACCAAGAATTTTTGCAAATTCCAAAACAGCAAAAGCTGCTTCTGTCACAAAACCTTGATTCCAATATTTTTTATCAATTATCCATCCGATATCAGCCGTTTTATTACCGAAAATTTTTGCAAGATGAGAATTTATATTTTGCAATTCAACGGAAATTCCTCCGATGAACTTATTCGATTCCGATTTTAATAAAATATCAAATTCAAAAACATTTTGTTTTTTACATTGCCATTCAGCTTCACATTTCTCAATATAAGCACGATTTTCTTCCGATGTAACCGGCAAAAACATCATAAATCGAGTATTTTCAGCATCGCCGGAAATCACTGAACGAGCCTCAAAATTCTTCATGGTAACAGGAACAAGTAAAAGTCTCGACGTTTCTATACAATCCATAATTTCCTTCTTTGTTTTAAAAGCTTCCTTATAAATCCTCCGGTAACACAAATTCACAAGTTACCAAAAACTATTTTCAAATCAACAAAATGATTTTATAAATACGAAATATTAATATTTAACATATCGCTAATAGGAGTACAATTTATGTTTTGGGACAATGTTACCGGTATATACGATATTTTTGAAAAAGTAATAAATAAAAAAAGCAAATCAAGATTTGTGCGTACATTAGTTAAAGGTAAAATTCCATGTGTAATTGCCGTTGCAATAAAATAAAAATATTTAACGGAGCAAAATAAATGATACTTTCATTACAAGGATGTATGGCTGTCGGGAAAACAACAGCGATACGATATTTACAAGAAAATGCATCTTATATAAATATCAGTTATGAAATTAACACAGATATTATCGCAGAAATAAATCAACGCCGGTTAGATAAAAATAAATATGAAGATTATTTAGAGATTCAAAAATTGTGGATTAACAAAGAAATCCTTCGTTATAACAAAGCAAAAGATTTCATGTGCAGCATTATGGATTTCGGAGCCGAGGAAATAGAGTTTTATACATTGAATTACCCGAAAACTATCGGGCAAAGTTGGGAAATAAAAAACGCATTGAAAAAGGAATTGGAACAGATTAGAAAATGTTTGCCTACCAGAATATTATTTCTAGATGCCTCAAATGAAGTCCTGTTAAAACATAAGGAAAACGACAACACTCGTTCTCGAAACTTTTTTGAACATCATTTGAAATATTTATTACCGCTGAAAAGAAAATGGTTTATAGGAAAAGAGAACGTAGATGTTCTAAACGTAGACAATTTGAATATTGATGAAGTAGGAAAAAAAGTCAAAGAATGGGTTGATTTTTGCATTGAGCATTATAAATAAAAAGGGAAATCATAATGAAAAGTAAAAACAAATATTTAACATGGTTATTGCCGTTTCGTTGCATTGCGTTCTTCTTGATTTTCATAATCGGGGCGTCTTTTGTTAATAAAAAAGTTGATGAAATAAGTAATTGGTGGTCTGTTATCGCAAGCATTGTCAATATTATCACAATATTGATTTTAGTCATTTTGACAAAAAAGCAAGGAAGCAATTACCGGGAATTGATTAATTATAAAAAAGGTGAAACAACGGTAAAACAAGTCATATCAATGACTTTTACCATTTTATTAATCGGAATGACAGGAATGTATTTAGCCGGATATGTTTGTTACGGCGTAATTCCTTATGCTGCACCGATGATGATTGCTCCGATTCCGTTGTGGCTTGCGATAATTAATATCGTTGTATTGCCGATTTCAACAGCATTTGCCGAAGACGGTTTGTATTTAGGATGCGGAGTCAATCAAATAAAAAATAAATATGCGGCGATTGTTATTCCTGCATTACTTTTTGCATTACAACATAGTTTTATTCCGACATTATTTGATTTAAAATACATGATTTACCGCTTTTTATCTTTCTTACCACTGACAATAATTTTATGCATGAATTATCATAAAAAGAGAGATCCGGTACCGATTATGGTAGGACACGCAATTATTGATGTAGCTACAGCCGTGCAGATATTGGCAACATCAATGATTCCCGGACTATATGAAACAATGTGCAACATGTAAGTCTATTTTTATTTTCACAAGGAACTTGACTATGCGTATGACATTATTCACATCAAACATATATGAATATTTAAAAGAAGATAATGTGATTGATTACGGAAACAATGCTGTTACACAACTTGCCGATAGGTTATTTCAACAAACCGATAATGAAATTGAATATATAAAAACAGCATATAATTTTGTAAGAGACAATATTTCACATTCAGCAGATATAAAGGAAGATATTATAACTTGTTCTGCTTCGGAAGTTTTAAAAGCCGGACACGGAATTTGTTTTGCAAAATCGCATCTGCTGGCAGCTTTACTTCGTTGTAAATCTATTCCGACCGGTTTCTGTTATCAAAAATTGATTTTAGATGATGAAACTGCACCGATTTTGATATATCACGGACTAAACGGCGTATATATCGATGAATACAAAAAATGGATTCGCCTTGACGCAAGAGGAAACAAAGAAGGCGTAAATGCACAATTTTCACTAGATAAAGAACAACTTGCATTCCCGATACGTGCCGAAAAAGGCGAGGAAGACGGTTTTATAATTTATCCGAATCCGGATAAAAAGATTTTAGAACGACTGAAAAAATATAGAACAAGATCTGAACTTTGGAACGATTTGCCGACTGAACTGGATTATAATTTAATTTTACAGGAGTAAAATTATTTGGTATTGCTTACAATCGTCGTTGAAAGATAATCAATAAAAACTTACGAGGCGAAAATTATGGGGAAAAAAATATTTGTAACGGGAATTATAACTTGTATTTTGTACTTTATATCAGTAGGATTATTCCTTATTACAAAAACTGGAATCGCATTGACTATATGGGAACTCATGACTGTTTTTAGTGCTCCAGTTGTACTTTTGATTTTACTGGAAATTGGCAGTATAGCAACAACCACATCTATTTATAAAAAAGCCATGCTTGCATTTATGTCTTGCACGTGTTCATTGACCGGCATTGCACATATTGTAAATATCACTGTTACAAGACAACTTATCAATAAGGGCGTAAATGTTCCGACATATTTCCAAATCGGTTATTGGCCGTCTGTTGAAATGGCAATCGACTATCTGGCTTGGGGATTTTTTACCGGACTTGCATTTTTGAGTCTCAGCATTGCCGTTGAGAAAGGTAAGTACAAAATCAAAAAATCTTTGCTGATTTGCGGTATTCTTTGTCTTATCGGATTTTTCGGTACTGTATTTATTAATGAAAATATATGGTACGTCGCACCAATGGGGTACGGAGTCGGGACAATGATTATTTGTATTCAAATGTTGAAATGAGTATAGATGGCTCAATAGTTTATTTTAAATGTACTAAAATAGAATAGGGAAATTAATTATTAGATGTTAGGCGGTGGATTGGAAGAAGCCGGTTGGAGATACATTCTTCAGCCAGAATTAGAAAAGAAATACAACTTTATTATATCTACTTTGTCGGTAAGTATAATTTGGTGGTTATGGCATTTGCCGCTGTTTTATATTCAAGGCGTGGCACAGAACGAACTAAACTATTTTGCTTTCGGAATAAATATACTGGGATTAAGCTTTGCTTTGGCAATTATCAGAAGAATTTTCAAAAGCGTTTGGTTGTGTGTGTTGTTCCACTGTATAATTAATTCATTGTCCGGAATATTCATTGTTAATGACAATATTTTGGGTAACATTTTTTCTGCAATAATTTTGATACTTGTTTCTTTAATCATCCTCTTATTTCATAGTAAGAATAAAAAAATGTATTAATGCAAGGAAAAACGAATGGTTTCCGATAAAACAGTATTTATACAGTGGTTGTAATGTTCGTTTGATTTTCTTTAAGAAGACGACAGACCCTGATTCCATTTTGGTATTTAACTGCGTTAAATACTCCGTTTCACCTGATGTTTTCTTGCGAAAACATTTCATTCGTTCTACGAACTCATCATTGTTCGTTCACATTGTGAACTCACCGTTAATTCCATTTTGGTATTTAACTATCGTTTTGGGTGTAATGGCGTTACTTATGGTGCCAGAGATATATTCTATATTGGGATTAAGGTCTGTCGTCTATGCTGTTTCGGTTTATTTGTTTGTATATGGTGACAGACGCATATTCTGTTTCCGCATGAACGTCTGGCACCTATGCAATTTTAAAAAAGGAGGCGAAAAACTTTCGATTAGAAAATTTTTTTGCCTCCTCGTTACTTAACATCTAAGTATTAATTACCGGTATAATTATAATTTATAGTCGCATTGGTTAAATTTCCATTACCAGAATCTATGCTTATTTGTTCCCATTGTTCTTGCGTTCCTCTATAATTTACTGTTTCTAAGTTATCACAAGACTCAAAAGCATGTTTCTCGATTGTTGTCACTCCTTTACCGATTGTTATACTTGTTAAATTATCGCAACCATCGAACGTTCCGTTCCCAATATGTGTTACACTGTCAGAAAGCACAACGGTTTCAAGGTTATTACACCAAATAAATGCATGGTCATCAATAATAGTCACATTTTTGCCAATTGTCACACCGGTTAAATTTTGACCATAGAAAAAATTGGCATCAATGGATGTTACACTATCCGGAATTCTTATATTTCCCTTAGCACTTGGATAAGCTATCAATTTAGTTTTATCTTTATTAAAAAGAATTTTACCGTCATCTGATGTTGAATAATTTTCATTGTTTTCACTCACTACAAATTTTGTCAAATTATCACACGCTCTAAATACCACTTGACTATTAATAAGAGTTACACTGTCAGGAATTGTTATGCTTGTTAAGCTTAGACAGCCGTAGAACGCTACAGCCTCAATAGTTGTTACATCATTCGGGATTACAAAATCACCTGTAGCACCAGGATACACTATCAATGTTGTTCTATCTTTGTTGTATAAAATCTTACCGTCATCTGATGTTGAATAATTTTTATTATTTTCACTCACATCAAATTTTGTCAGATTATTACAATACCCAAATGCACAATACGAAATCGTAGTTACATTAGCTGAAATTTTTACATTTGTTAAGCTAAAACAATTATAGAATGCATTGTCACCGATTGTTGTTAGACAATCCGGAAATATTATACTTGTTAAATTACTACAAGAAAACTGAACATATTCATCAGCATCGTCAGGAATATAACCTATAGAAGTCAGTCCTGTTGTTTCGCTTAAATCTAAATCAATTAATACATTTTGATTGTTTTCCATTGCAGTTTTTATACTTTCGATTGCAGCAAAATCTATTGCTCCGGTTACTTTAACTGTATATACACCGTCAGAAAGTTCCGAAATAATATCGGCAGCTGTATTTGCAGTTACTTCAAGGGGTGTTGCTTCTTTATACCATTTAGCATAGAGTTTTGTATTTTCATATATATCGTTCCAGTCTTCATCACGAAGAGGTAGATAATATATTCTTTCTCCATTAAAACCAGATGTACTATACCAACCTCCAAATATATATCCGTCCTTTGTTGGATTTTTTAAATAAGAATATTCATTTTCTTTCAAAGAATACAAGTTTGCAGGATTATTTATACCGCCGTTTAATTCGTAAGTGATTTTGAATGAGTTTTCAGGAAGTAAGATTGCATAAAGTGTCATACTTTGATTAAAAACAGCCGTTCCATTGTAAGATTCACCGCTACCATTTGCCTTTGTATTCCAACATAAAATATTGGCTACATTTTCTGGAAGAGAAATTTCTTCTCCGGGTTTAACTTCCAATTTACAGACTTCTTCGCCGTAGAATCCAATCAATTTAATTGTAAATACATCTGTTTTTTCATTTTCACCATTTTGGTTGTCTTTGTTGTCTTCATTATTTCCTTGATTTTGATTACCGGTGTTATTATTTTCTCCATTGTTGTTGTTTGTATTGACATCATCAGTTATTTGGTCACAACCAAACAGTAACACCAATGTCATTGTAAGTAAAACTAAAATCTTTTTCATATAAACTCCTTTTTTTTAAAATTTTTAGTTTTTGAAATGTTTGAATAAATTAACGTTATATTAGTTTGAATAACGCTCTCTTTTTATCCTCCTTTTGTTGAAAATAAAAGAGATTGTAAAAAAAAAAAAAAAACTGTCAATTTTATGATTATATATCAAGCGTTATTCTGCATTTTAGAGCATATTTGTAGCTTCTTTTTTCTCCTTTGGGCTATGGATATGCTCTTTAGATGTGGGGATAGGTAGAATAGGTGGCAGACCCTAATTCTGTTTTCGCATAGACGTCTGGCACCTATGCAATTTCAGTTTTCCCAAGTCAATCTACCTCCAAAATTAAATAAATTGTGAAAATGTGTAAAAAAATAATCAATCGTGCAATAGAATTGTGCCTAAAACGCATTAAAACATTGTGGAGGCATAAAAATGCGAAAACCACGACAATTAAAGAAAAATGCGTATTATC
>JAGANG010000059.1 GCA_017624275.1 Spirochaetales bacterium
CCAAATGTTCCGGCATGTTTTTTTCTTTTGAAGTTATAGAAACTTTTCTTTTTTGATTGCAAAAAAAAGAAAAGTTTCTAACTCTTTACACGTTTTGAACCCAAAACGATTTTTAAACGCCGGCTTTGCCGGCAAAAGGAACTTTAAACCTAAGTAGGTTTATTAAACTTTGAAGTAAAGTTTAGCCCCAACGCCGGGCTTGCCCGGCAGAACCGTCCCCGAACCCGGCGACAGCCGTTGCACCTTAAAGCCTGCTTTAGCCCTGCCGTCCGCCGTCTATGTACCGCTCGATATTTAACTACGTTAAATACTCCGTTCGTTCACGTTGTGAACTCACCGTTGCGGACAAAATGTCCCCAAACCCACGTGGGTTTGAAAAAAGGAGCGAAAAACTTTCCGACCGGAAAGTTTTATTCGCTCCTTAAAATAGTTAAATGGTTAAATAGTTAAGGTGTAAAAGCCCTGACAGCCCGTACAGAATGTGCATAAGACTTGTTGAGGTTGCGCTGCTCTCCGTAAGAGAAATCCTGCCCCCATGAAAGAGATTTATCATTATTGTTCTGGGAGGACGACCAGTACCAACCGGTACCAAGTTTCGTTGCAGTACCTCCGCCGGCAATTATTTTATTGATAGCTGTATTCACTGTAATTTGCGATTCACACAGTTGATTCAGTTCTTCTTTTGACGGTAAATACCAATTACTGTTGCCGGACGCATCCCTATAGTTATTACACCACGATTTTGCTTCATCCCACTTAGCTTTAGTTTCAGTAAGGCTTACAATCTTTGTAGCTACACCGTCAATCTCTTCTATTACAATTCCTATCGGTGTTTTTGTATTGTCGTATTCTCCGGAAACAGAACCGTCACTATAGGCAATACATCCGAAAAGTGCATTGTCCATCTTACGCACCACACGGAAACCGAAGTCATTGAGGTCGTTGCGATCATAGGCGCAGTTGAAGCAGCTCCTGCCAGACACGGTACAGTAGTCCGCCGAGAGGCTCCAGCAGCCGCCACGTAAATAAAGGTAGTACGAGCCGTAGCAATCCCAATACCATTCCCGCACGTTACCACTCATGTCGTACAGTCCGTAGCCGTTAGCTTTTTTTTGTGCCACAGGATGTGTAGTTCTTCCACTGTTATTCTCATACCATGCGACTTCGTCTATATTATTACTTCCGGCGTAAGTATAGTTTTGTCCGCCTTTTGCTGCGTATACATATTCAAATTCTGTCGGTAATCTGAAACCGTTAGCAGATATATTTTGAATTACTTGACCACTTACAGAATATCTCTTATGCGGTGTGTAATCCCATTTTGTTACATCTGTAGTTCCTCTTACGGAATATACAGGAGTCAAGAATAATTTTTCACTTAACTTATTGCAAAAATATATAGCATCATACCAGCTTACCTTCTCTACCGGATTATTTTCACCTTTGAAGTCGCTTGGATTTTCGCCCATTATATAGCGATACAACTTTTGTGTTACTTCTGTCGTCATCATTTCATAGTTTTTTCCCGGTATTTTCACCATTTCAAATAAAGCAGTTAACTCTTTATATTCTGGAAGCTCTTCTTTTGCTTCTGCCAATGTCAAATCTATTTCTAATTCTAAGAGTTTGTTTAAAGAAATAAAATCATCTTTCTCTTTTGCTGCAATTCCTACTATCTCACGCAAGTCTTGGCTCGGTGTCATTGTTCTCGGTTGTATTTTGTTTAGCCCGCTTGTCTGTGTGACCTTGCCGGAAACAGTATTTATTACCCTTACCGTACTAAAGTTAAACTTATACATACTTGGCTTATCATCACTTTCTGCCGCTACGTTGTAGTCAATCTCAAAATAAATAATCGGGTCTCCGCGGGTAAGCAGGGAGCTGTACATATCTACATTGCTTGTATATTCTTCTATTACGCTGTCGTTTAGTTCCGTTTCCATATTCGGAGCTTTCTTACCGCTGAGTGTCTCATAATTTACGATAAAACTATCAGTATAAAGCAAAATCCCGTCGGAATACAGTGACAAATACGCATTCCAGCCGTTTTTACTTCCCTCATACTGCCCGAAGCTTACCTTTAGTTCATCTCCCATACTGCTTACGGTTCTGGTAACTGTAAGAGCTTTTTGGTCTGCTTTGATTTCTGCCAGCAATGCAGAATCTTGAGTTGATGTTGCATTTTTTACACTTGCACAATCGGTAAAAAACTTCTCTGTCAGGCTTTTGTAACTTGCCGTTATTTGGTTTTCACGGCGTTTCAATGCTGCTTCCGTAGGTTTTCCGTCACTTCCCAACTCTACCGTGCTGTAAGTTTTATTGCAGATTCTGTTTTTTTCTGCCGCTCTGTCTTTTTCAAGTTGTTCGTAGAGTTCTATACATCTGTTTTCCACACCTTGGCGGATTTCTACAAGTGCCTTTTTCTTACTTTCCAATATATTTATCTGTCCCAAAACTCCCTGTTTTTCCATTTTCAACTTACGCACTTCTGCTGCTTTTGCGGCTGCTTCCTGTGCTATTTTGTCACGTTGTGTTTTCAATGCTATAGAACGTTCCGCCTCCAGCTTTTCATCGGCTTGTTGTCGTTGTTTTTGAGCTTGCAGTTCTTCCTGACGTTTTCTTTCTGCATTTTGTTTTTCTTTTAGCAGTGCCTTTTCCGCTTCTATTCGCTTTTTATTTTGAATCGCATTTATGTCGTTACTTGTCATCAATTTTGAAAGTTGTGCGTCATAATCTGCCATCATTTTTTGAAACTGCTCTTCATTTTGCTTTGCCAATTCCAACTGCTGGTCTACGCTGAAATCCGCCGTACCGTTGGTAAGCAGATTTTTATTCAAGTCATTTATCTGAATCTGTAATTTTTCGGCAAGTGCAACAGTCACTTCATCTACCGCACCGGTGCTGCCGTACAAATACTCCGGCTTAGAATATTCTTTCGACAGGCAACTTGCCAATTGCTCGCCGGTAGTCAAGTCGGTAAAATCTACGGCTACTACATAATTTACGCCGATTTTCCTTACCTTTGTAAACAGTGCAAATTTAGCTGTGGTGATTTTTCCCACTTCTATCGCTGTATTTTCATCTCTTGCCGCACTTTCACTTGCAGCTTGTAATTTTTTCAATGCACTTTCAGATTTTGAATCTACTACGGTTTTCATTCCCAGATACGTCTGCAAGTTCGACTTTAACTTGTCTTGAATCTGCAACGGCAACCAAGACGTTTCGCTTGAGGATAGATTCACCGCTTCAAAGTTTACCACCTGAACAGGATTTTTTGTCAAATTATCAAGCCGTTCTTGTTCCTTTCTTTTTTCCTCAGCAATCCTTTCCGCTTCCTTTCGTTTTTCTTCTGCAATTCGTTCAGCTTCCTTTCTGTTTTTATATTGAGATACACTTTCAATTCCGGCGATTTTTGTAATCTCATAAGTTTTTGTAGCGACATCTTTCAGTACCAGCTCAATATCGTATGCAGAAAGATTCTTATAGCTTAATCTTTCTTGCAGAGCCTCTGCATCTATCCCGGCAATAATTTTTATTTTTTCACTTGCCAATGACGGAACAACCAAACTTCCGTCTGCTTTTATCGAAAGTCCTTTCAAACTGACAGAACTTCCAAATACAATCGATGTCTTTTTATTTTTCTCCAATGTCTTCACAAGTTTACTTGCGTCTATCTGCTTTGTCTGTGCAAAAAACACTGTAGACAGAAATAAACTAAAAATAATCAATAAATATTTTCTCATTTCTTTTTGTTCTCCTTATTTTATAAATCAACTAATGTATTACAAAAGACTTTGCAGATTTCTCTTTTATTGTCTGCGATACGTTTATCTTTGGGTCTGATTTCCCAATCTAGTTTCTTTTCAAAAAATGCTTCTCTTAACATTTTCATTTTTTCCTGTTTTTCATCGTAATTTATTGAAATTAAGCCTGCAATACAGAACACTTCTGCAAATGAAAGAAAAGAACAAATGGCTCCAAGCAAATGCAACTGAGTACTTTTATCTAAGAAACACAAAACAATTATGCAGATTAATGTGATAACCAGTAAACTTGTAATAATAATTGTTAATCCAATAACAAGTTTTTTCATCGTTTATTATCTCCGTTTAATAGTGAATATAGATTTGCTAATTTTTTGTTTATTTCTTTTACTCTCTCAGATTTTGAAAGTCTTTCATTACAACTTATGTCTTTATAGAGAATCTCATCTTCATCTATAACTTCATTAATCAAATACAAAATACGTATTATATTTGCTTCACTTTTTGTGAAATCTTTCAATACTTTGTCTGAGCCTACCCAAGAAGATTCAGAACAAACATTTAAACCTGCATAGAATTGAGTCAGTAAGCGTCGTTGAAAATGTAATGTTTTATCTGAATCATTTTCTAACAACTGAATGTTATGTTTACTTCTTATTTCATCAATATTGTTTACTCTATTTTCAATCCCATAGATTTCTTTTAGAAAACGTTCTTTATATTTTTCTTTAATTTTAGAAGTATCAGACTTACAATCAATTGCAAAAAACTCTATTATCCCCTGAACAGCAATTGCAAAATCATAACTGCGATATTCTGAAATTAAATTAGAATACATTTGATTCCATGCAATTTTCTTTGGAATTATCCATGTAACAATTAATGTTAAACATGCAATAAATATTGCTAAAACAGAACAAATCGTTTGAATCACTGTCATTACAAAATCCATTTTTTTCCTATCTACACTAAATAACCATTCCAATTTTCACACCACCGTAGTTTTCATTTTCAACTATTCAAAAACTCTTCGTATTTGATTTTGCCTTGAGAATAGTTTATTAACTTTTGGAAATTAGCTTCTTGTTTTTTCCAATTGGTGTTTGAAAAAGAATTAGCTTTTTTATATTCTGTATAATTTTTTAAAATTTCAAACAGTGGTTTTAATAGCTTATTAATAATTTCTACTTCGCTTTCCGGACAATTTTCTTTTTCACGTAAAATATGAGCATATATAACAGCCAGATTTGAAAAATCTTCAATCATCCTTGTTCTTAGTTTTGAGTTATTAATTTCCATTCTTTCACTCCTCTTAATATTTATTTTTCCGTTTTATTAAACTGTCATTATAATCCCGGTCAGTCCGGGACTATAATCCCGTACTGTCAAGCATTATGCTCCCGGTCACTGCGGGACGGTAATCCCGTGATGTCCGGGATTAGGCTATGAGCCGTTTTTTATAATTTTAATGGTTTATTAAACCGTCCGACTTTTAAGTTTTTTGTTGCCTTTCCGGATGAATCGAGTTTACTTCTGATTTCCAGGTAATACGTGCCGGCGGTTATGTCTGCCGGTATCATTGCCATTACTCGGGCAGGTTTGTTTTCTGCCACTATGCCGCAACGTACGGCATTGCCTGTTTCCGGAACCAGGAATATTCCCTGTGCTTCGTCGGTGTTGTCAAATTTCAATCTCGCTCCCACAGCTTGCAGGATTCCGCCGGCTGTCAGATTTTCGTTTACACTGCCTGACACGATGTCTTTTACTTCTGTGATAAACGGGTCTGTGCTCGTGGCTTCAACCTTTTGTGTTTTCACCTTCGCAAGAGTTTCTTTAAGTTTCGTTCCCGGTGTGATGTTGATGTTTACGTTGTGCCGAGAGCTGTCGAAGCTGTCTGTCGCACCGTCGAATACTCCGCTTATGCTCATGGATGTATTGATTAACGGTGTGTTGATTTGCAATCCCTCTTCGAGTAAAGAGCAGATTGTTTCTGTGTAGACTTGCATAACAGCGGTAACGTCAGCTTTTGTAAGTGTGGAGCCTCGTTCCATCATTTTGTCGATGACTTTTTCAAGGTCGTAAGATTGGCTGTCTGTTACTTGTGCCATGTAGTCGTTTGGTTCAGGTGTGAGAAGATTCTCACGTAATGAATATTTAAGCATATTTATTCCCCTTTGCTTCCTTTGTCTTTATTTAGGGTAAAGACCGGAAGAAAGCAAAGAGAATGTAAAAAAAAAAAAAAAACTGTCAACTTCGTGATTGAAATTAGTGTATATAATGGAATTTTCTATCAAAAAATTGTTGCAATTATCTAGCAATAAATATCTGTAAATGTTATACAAAGCCAGATACTTAAAATAACTAGGAAGTGCACAATTATGAAGAAAACAGCGATATTTATCAGTTTATTGTTTGCTGCAATTTTTGCATTTGCAGAAGAGTTGTCCGTTGACATGTTTATGACAGCAGATCAAATCGAACGAGTAAAAGCCGGCGAAATTATTACAAGAATGTATATTAAATATGACCAACACAAAGAAGCTACCGATTTGGATTTGCCGGTGCCGTCGACTTCTTATGCTCCGGTAAATTATAAAGATTACCAAATGATTACCGACGAAAAAGCATTTTTGCCTTATGAGCTTAATGATGAAACAAAGTTGACTTTTTATAACACAATCAGTGACGCAAATAAGCTTACAGGAATGCAATATTATTCAAGAAGAGCCGACGAGGTAAAAACTCTTGTAATTAATGCTTATCCGACAACAAAAAGATGGATGAAGATAAAAGATCAGCAACCTATGACCGAAATACAACCGCATATCACCGGATATTTTCGTCAAAAAGATAATAAATTCGGTTTAATGTCTTTTCAGGCAGATTTATATAATGAAAGAAATAATTTTGTTATGGTAAATACATGTAAGACTCCGATTCCGTTTGTTTGCTATTCTGATGAATACAAAACAATTACTTATTTTATATATGACGAAAACGCAAAAGGTTTTTATATTTATACAGCGTTCCTTCTTGTGATTCGTTCAGATTCATTCCTTAACGGAAAGGGAATAATGACGTTAAATCCGACAACTTTTTCTAATCGTTTAAGAGCGACTACTACTCATATAGGAATATTGTTAGGTGCAAAAGATTGGGCTGATAAACGCAACCCTTGGGATTACAGTAAATTGAGAAGCGGCGGATATCGAAATTATTAAACGGATAAAAAAAATGAGACTGAAACCATTTTTAATTTTTATTTTACTTATTTTATGTAGTGCTGTTTATGCCAATGAAACCGTAGCTCCGGAAAAATCGGAAAATGCAGAAGTACAAAAAGAAGTTAAACTTGAAGATGAATTGCTTTCAATGGAAACAACTTCTGAATTTGATGCACGTTTTGATTCTCCGGCAAAGAAATTCTATTTCTACAAGGGGGGCGTTGCTATTACCGAAAAAGAATTTGAGGCTATTGTTGACGACCCGGCACTTGCAGAAAACAGAAAAAAACTTCGCCAGACTAAAATTACAGGTTTTTCGACTGTAGGGATTTTAGGCGGTCTAAGCGTATGTTTTATGATTCCGTCGTTGGTATTTATTATCAGTCAGGCGAATAGTACCTGGAAAGAAAAAGGTTATGATACTTGGCTAGATTATTACAACAGTGAATATACCTATGTATTTTTACCGGGGATGATAAGCATTGCTCTTACGGGAGTGTTTGTAGTGTCCACATTGTTTGCGTTGGCGTTTACGCTTTACGGGATTCACAAGTATTCTTGTAATGAAACTTTATATCAAGCGGTAATAAAGCGTTACAATCTGAAAATGCAGGAAAAATACAAGCTTCAGCCGAATGTTGATATAAAAGTTGATACGGAAAATAAAGAAACGCTGGAATTATCTATAAAAATGAATATGTAACTGTAATGAAAGGCTGTTTTCTGCGGAGTTTTCCCCGGAAACAGCTTTTTTAATTTGTTCGTAACCGTCTAACTTTAACCGCAAAGAAAATCAAACTTGAAAATCATGTGTCATAATGATATAAAACCGCATTATTTGCATAAATAATAAAGAAAAATCCGGGAGTTTTACATGGAATGGAAAGATGCTGAAAAATCGATAAATTTTCCTAATGCAGAGAAAGAAATTATCAATAAGTGGGAAAAAGATAATACATTCGAAAAGAGCCTTGCACGCAATAAAGGACGCAAGGAATTTGTTATTTATGATGGGCCTCCGTTTGCAACCGGATTGCCTCATTACGGGCATATTTTACCCGGAACAATAAAGGATATAGTGCCTAGATATCAAACTATGAAAGGAAACTATGTACCACGTCGTTGGGGATGGGATTGTCATGGTTTGCCGGTGGAAAACCTTATAGAAAAAGAGCTTAATCTTAACAGTAAAAAAGAAATTCTTGCTTACGGTGTGGATAAATTTAACGAAGCTTGTCGTGCAAGTGTATTGAAATATGCAGATGAGTGGGAAAAATCTGTAAAAAGAATGGGACGTTGGGTAGAATTTAAAGGTTCTTACAAGACAATGGATGCCGGTTTCATGGAAACAATATGGTGGGTATTTAAAACATTGTGGGAAAAAGGATTAATCTACGAAGGTTTTAAAATTTTACCTTATTGTTGTCGTTGTACTACACCGCTTTCAAATTTTGAAACTAATCAAGGTTATAAAGATGTTCAAGATCCGGCTGTTACCGTAGCTTTTCAATTAAAAGACCAGCCTGATACTTACATCTTGGCATGGACTACAACTCCGTGGACTTTACCGTCTAATACCGGTTTGGCTGTAGGTGAAGAAGTTGATTATATAAAAGTAGAAGATAACGGAAAATATTACATCATGGCGGAAGCTTTAGTCGGTCGTTATTACAAAAATCCGGAAGAATTAAAAGTTGTCGCAAAAATGAAAGGACCGGAACTTGTGGGATTGCATTATGTTCCGTTGTTCCCATATTTTGCCTCATTGGAAAATGAAGGAGCTTTCCGTGTGGTTATCGGTCATCATGTAACAGTGGAATCCGGAACAGGTATTGTTCATATCGCTCCGGGCTTCGGTGAAGACGATGCGGAAATCGGACGAAAAGAAGGTCTTCCGGCTCTTTGCCCTATTGATGCCGAAGGTAAATTTGTAGCTGATGTGACAGATTATCAGGGCGAGTACGTAAAATCTGTAGATAAAGCCATTATCAGAAGACTCAAAGATGAAGGCAAACTTGTAAAACAAGAAACTTATCAGCACTCATATCCGCACTGTTGGCGTTGTGACCAACCGTTAATTTACAAAGCGGTTTCAAGCTGGTTTGTAAGTATTGATAAGATAAAAGAAACAATGATTGCTTCTAATCAGAAAGTAAGTTGGTCTCCGGAACATATTAAAAACGGTCGATTCGGAAAATGGCTTGAGGGTGCTCGTGACTGGGCAATCAGTCGTAATCGTTACTGGGGTTCTCCTATTCCGGTTTGGAAATGTCCGGATTGCGGTGAAACAGTTTGCGTAGGAAGTATCGACGAGCTTTATCAATTGTCCGGTGTAAAACTTGATGATTTGCATAAACATTTTGTAGATAAGGTGACTATTCCTTGTAAATGCGGAAGCAAAATGCATAGAGTAGAAGAAGTATTAGACTGTTGGTTTGAATCAGGTTCTATGCCTTATGCACAAAATCATTATCCTTTTGAAAATAAAGATGCATTTGACGCTACATTCCCGGCCGACTTTATCGCAGAAGGATTAGACCAAACTCGTGGTTGGTTTTATACATTGACAGTTTTGGGTGCTGCATTGTTCGGTCAAAGTCCGATGAAAAATGTTGTTGTAAACGGATTGGTTTTGGCAGAAGACGGACGAAAAATGTCAAAACGATTGAAAAATTATCCGGAAGTAGATTATGTATTCGATAAATACGGTGCAGATGCTTTGCGTTTGTTCCTTATGAATTCTGCGGCAATCAAAGCCGGTGAGTTATTGTTCAGTGAAAAAGGTGTTGAAGATGTAATCAAACGTTATCATTTGCCTTTGTGGAATACATATTCATTCTTTGTTACTTATGCAAAAGTGGATAATTGGGATCCTAAAGAACAAGACAATAATTATAAAAATCCGCTTGATATTTGGTTACAAAGTTATACCGAAAAATTAGCAATGGATTGCGATAAAGCTTTGGGTGAATACGACTTCCAAACAGCGATACGTTCACTTTATGATTATATTGATAATCTTACAAATTGGTATGTGCGTCGTTCACGTCGCCGTTTCTGGAAATCAGAGGATGATACAGATAAAAAACAAGCTTATACAGCTTTGTATAATGCCTTGATTACTTTCTGTAAAGCTGCGGCTCCTATAGCTCCGTTCCTTTCCGAAAAAATTTATTGTGCATTGCGTACAGAGGACATGCCGGAATCAGTACATTTGTGCGATTATCCTACAGGTGATGAATCAAAACGAGATTTGACTGTAGAACGTGAAATGGAACTTGTTCAACGTGTTGTGGAAATGGGACGTTCTTTACGTGCAAAAGTCGGAATCAATTTGCGTAAGCCTTTGAATGCGGTTTACTTGATTACTCGAAATCAGGAAGAAATGGAACTGATGAGAAAAATGGAAAGTATCGTAAAAGAAGAGCTTAATGTTAAAAATGTAATTTATGAAACAGAAGAAGAAAAACTTGTTTCATTGTCATGTAAAGCAAACTTCCGTGTATTGGGTAAAAAAGCCGGTAAGAGCATGAAAGCCGTAGCCGCTGTTATTGCCGGTTTCGGTGCGAAAGAAGCAACTATGATAGAAACAGGAACTCCGGTAACTGTAGAAGCGGACGGTAATAAGTTTGAATTGACAGCTGAAGACGTGATTGTTGACAGAAAAGAAAAAGAAGGACTTACCGTACAAAACGAAGGCACATTGACAATCGCTCTTGATACAAACCTTACTCAAGAATTGATTGACGAGGGAATTGCCAGAGAGTTTATCCGTGCTGTTCAGAACTTGCGTAAAGAACGGGGACTTGATGTAACCGACAGAATCAAGATTGTTTACGAAGCAAGCGAAAAAATAAATGCTGCGGTTGATGCAAACAATGTAATTATAAAAAATGAAACTCTGGCTGTAGAAATAACAAAAGCAACACCTGAAAACGTTGCAACTGCCGATGTAGACGAAGAAAACATAAAGCTTGATGTGATAAAAGCTTAGTTTTCTAATTTTTGAAAAATAAAAAAGACTGCTTCTTTTTTAGAGGCAGTCTTTTTTTGTAGCCATATATTAAGATTGTAGTTCATCTAATTCTTTTTCTATTCTGTTTAATGCAGTGATGAATTTTTGACGCATCGGTTTGGCATAAGGGTTTTCATTTTCTAAGGTGATAAATAAGTCACGAGAGTCATGACAGAACATTTGATACATTTCAAGCATTTTGTTGTAACCTTTAGTGGCGACAGGTGAAACTTGCGGAGATAAATCGGCAAGTCCGTGAGCGATAAAGTGGCTTATTCCTTGTATTAGTGCCATTTCTTTATCGTGTTGATTTGCTGTCATTTTTACGACATTCAAACAGAGTTCTTCACTTAGAAAACGGATTACATCAGAATCAAACGGTCTGAGATTTTCCGGCGGACAAACAACAATATTTTGTCCTTTTGCACCGCAACCTCTGGTACTCATCGGTCCGAACATAGGGTGAATACTCATATAGTAAATATCAGGATTTAAATATTTTTTTGCCAATTGAACGGGTTTTACTTTTACCGAACAGACATCAAAAACTTTGCAGTTCGGATTTTTATTAAACAACGTTCCGTTTTCTTCCCAAAATTTTTCAAGATATTGAACTGGAATAGATAAAACTACGATGTCTTTTGATATTATATCTTCTAAAGTTGTTCGTTGAACATATTTGGGAACTTCATAAACAGTTCGGGTGTCATAGCAATATAAAGAAAAGAAATCTTGTAATATTTCCGCCATTACTCGTGAAAAATTCCCGAATCCGATTATTCCGCAATCCATTTTTATCTCCTTAATTTATTGCAGTAAATAATGCATTTTTAGCAGTCTTAACGTTATAAAAGACTTTTATTTTTTATAATAATGTGGTAGTTTTCGCAACATGAAAGAAATACAAGATAAATTTAAATTACGTTATATTTTTTATACTGTTTATGGATGGGGCTTGTTTGCAGTAGTATTTGCAGTTTTATTTTTAATTTTTGCCCCTGTTTGTTTGTTGCTTTGTCTTTTCGGAATAGATAAGAAAAGAAAGACAATTATTTGGTGTATCAAGCTGGCATGTAAAACATTCTTTTTCCTTTTTATAGGTCATAAAATTATATTGAAAAATGACAGTGTAGGAAAAATGAAAAAGGGTGAAAAGCGAATGTATCTTATAAATCATTCGTCTATTTACGATGTAATTCTAGCTTATATTTTGCCGGGTGCATCTCGTTTTGTGATTAAAGATAAATGGATGAAAAAACCTTTTGTCGGTTGGATTCAACAGCTTGCGGGAAATGTCGTTGTCGGTGAAGATAAACCGGAAAAACATCAGATTGCTGACGGAGAACCGGATTCTATTATGGAAACGGTAAAAGCGTTTGAGCAAGAAATGCCGATAATTGTTTTCCCTGAAGGAACTCGAAGTAAAAACGGACAAATTCAACGTTTTAAACGTGGTGCATTTAAAATTGCATTGACCGGTCATGTGGATTTTGTACCTGTAATTATGGACGATTGGAATTGTGTTCGTCCTACAGGTGCAGGAGTATGGATTCGTGATATTCGTCCGCAAGTTACACTTTTACCGGCGATAAAATATGAAAATTATAAGCATTTGACTCATGCAGAACTTGCTAAGCTTATGCGTTATATAATGACGAAGAAGCTTTATGAAATGCGAGAAGAGCGTAAGGCTGCAAATAAAAAAGATTATCGTCATGCTACAAAATTTGTAGAAGAAGATAAAAAAGTAAAAGAAAGTCTTGATGTATTGAAAAAAGAACTGGAAGAAAAAAATATAAAGTTAAACGACTATCAATATGAATAAAAAAGAAGGTCTGCTATAAGCAAAAAATAGCATAGTTTGACAAATATTATAAAAAAAGATATAAGGCAAAAACTTATAAACTATTAGAGAAAAAGGTGACTCTTATGTTGATTAATGTACAGGATATAAGAAAAGGAAACGTATTTAAAGAAAACGGAGATCTCTGGACTGTAATGTTTTTCCAGCATGTTACTCCGGGTAAAGGTGGAGCTTTCGTAAAAGTAAAAGCCAGAAACATGAAGACAGGAAATCAGAAAGAAAACAACTATCGATCAGGCGAAAAAATAGAATTAGTTGATGTTTTTGAAAAAGACGGAACTTATACATATAAAGATGGTGACAACTTTGTATTTATGGATTCTGAAACTTTTGAACAATATGAAGTTCCTGCTGAAATGTGTGAAGATGTTGAAAAATTTGTTTTGGAAAACGGAAACGTAAAACTTTCTATTTATGAAGGAACTGTTCTTTCTGTTTCTCCGGAAAATTTTGTTCAACTTCGTGTTAAACATTCAGATCCGGGTGTAAAAGGTGATACTGTCACTAAGACAACAAAATCAGTTGAAATTGAAACAGGAGCTACAATTCAAGTTCCTTTGTTCATTCAAGAAGGTGATTTATTAAAAATTGATACAAGAACCGGTGAATATTTAGAAAGAATTAACGAGAAGAAATAATTCTTTTTCAGTAAGAAAGCGGCTTTTCATTTCTTCATAAAAGAAATGTTAAGCCGTTATTTTTTTATAAATAACAACATTATATAATCCGTTTTTATCTGGGAGGGGAAGAATGGGACCGTTTTCAAAATTAAAAATATTTATTTGGTTACATTCTCATGAATATGAAAAGATTCTGAGTATTACGGTATGTGATCTTTTTGATACAAAAGAATCTACCGAGAAAATAAGATCTCATGCTTTGGCGGCTTTTCATTTAGAAAGTTATTTTGATGCTCGTAAACATTATGAACTTCTTGTCAAACGTCATAAAGCGACTCCGATGGATTATATTCGACTGGCATATATTTATGCACGCCACAATCAAAAAGAAAATGCGATAATTTCTTGGTGTAAAGCATTAGAAATCAACAAACGACAAAAAATTGCAAAGAAAATTTTGGCACATATAAAAGAAAAAGGTCGTGAAATCGGACTGTTTGAAGATGATTACATTAGGAAAATCAGTACAAAACAACCGGTTTTTATTCCTTTCAAAAGTATATTTCAAGGAGCTCTTGCCGGATGTTTATTGGCTGTATTTCTCTTTTTAGCAGTGACCCAAGGTCCGAAAATGTACAGAGAGTTGCGATTGAGACATTACCGCAGTGATATAAATAAAGTTATGATTGATGAATTTAATCCTACGGTGTTGAATGACTATCCGGATGAAAATAAACAATATTCGTATAAAGAAGCTGAAGTCCGAAAAATGTTTGATACGGCGAAAGAAAAGATTATGACAAATGATGATAATCAAGCTGTTGTATTAATGAATAAATTAAAATTTTCTAACGCTTCTGAAAATGTAAAAAGTAAAGTCGAGTATCTTAAAGGATTTTTGCAAGTTCCGGACTATTCAAATTTCAAAAGTAATTTTGATTATCAAACTATAAAAAATGAACCGGCAGTTTATGACGGCGTATATATTTTATGGCATGGAAAAATTGCAAACAGTGTAACAGCTGAGGGGCGAACGGCTTTTAATCTTGTTTTAGGCGATGAAGAAGCCGGTTATATTGATGCGATTATTCCCGTAACATTTGAAAAACCGGTAATTGCAGAAAATAAAGCTTTTGCAAGAATTTTCGGGCAGGTGAAAGTCCTTGAAAATCAGAAAATAAAAATTGACGGGCGTATATTGATTAGGGATTGACGGAGGTTTTGTTGTGCGTGCTGTAGTGCAAAGAGTTTCACATTGCAGTGTGACTGTAGACGGTGAGATTTCCGGTAAAATAAACGCCGGGCTTCTTGTGTTGCTTGGTGTTGCTCCGGAAGATTCACAAAAAGATTTGGATTATATCGTGGATAAAGTTTTAAACATGAGAATCTTTTGTGATGAAAATGACAAAATGAATTTGAATGTACAAGATATAAACGGCGATATAATGGCAGTTTCGCAATTTACATTATACGGCGATGTACGTAAGGGTAGGCGACCTTCTTTTTCTACATCAGCTTCTGCCGATGTGGCAAAAAAGTGGTACGAACAATTTGTAGAAACATTGCGAAAAACTTATCATTCCGGAAATATTGCGACAGGAATTTTCCAAGCGGATATGAAAGTGGAATTGTTGAATGACGGTCCGGTGACAATTCTTTTGGATTCAGAAAAATTATTTTAATTTACGGAGAAAAACATGAGTATAAAAACAATTTGCGGCGGAAGTATCGGAACTAACAGTTATATTGTAGATGACTTGATTTTTGATTATATACCGGAAACATTTTCTTATATTAAAAAAAATAATATTCAACCTAAGGCGTTATTTATAACTCATGTACATTTTGACCATATTGAAGGACTGGGTGAATTCTTAAAAGAATTTCCCGATATCGCAGTTTATGCTTCTGCTGAAGCCAAGAAAAATATTAATAATCCGGAATACACATTAATGTACGGCGATAATATTGATACTCAACGTATTACAGCTGTTGCCGACCGAACTCAGTCGGAATATGGTGAACATAAGATTACGGCGATAAAAACTCCGGGGCATTCTATAGACAGCGTGAGCTGGTTTGTAGAAGATTTGTGCTGTGTTTTTTGCGGAGATTTGGTTTTTTACCATAGTATCGGACGTACCGACTTTGTAGGCGGAGATTTGGCGGAATTGGGACGTTCTGTAGAAAAACTTTTTACTTTGGTGTCAAATGATGAAATTATTCTTTATCCGGGACACGGAGCTTCCACTACTGTCGGTGAAGAAAAACGTTTTAATCCTTATTTGTAATATTATTAAGATAAGGAACTATTTAATAAGTAAAAAGAGGTCAGCGATATAGAAAAATATTTATCTTTTTATCCAAAAATTCCCAAAAATCTTTTCACGGTATAAAAATTGCTTTTAAAACCTCCATAAATAAACGGAGGCAATTATGATAAATAAAGTTAAACTTCTTTCAATAATGCTTTTTTTGGCAGGATTTATAGTTTTGTCTTGTGACAATTCTTGTTGTGCCGAAGAAGCTCCAGAACCAGAAAATAAAGTTACTCTATCCGGTATAGATGTAGCTTCAAAGCCGACAAAAATGCTCTATGTAGCAGGTGAAAAATTTGAGCCTAGTGGAATGGTTGTAAATGCAACTTATTCTGATAACTCAACAAAAGAACTAAAAGACGGTGAATATACATATTCCCCTACAGGTACTTTGACAGAAAATAATACAAACATCACTATATCTTATACTGACGGCGGAATTACAAGAGAAACAGTGTATCCTATTAAAATGGGATATAAAATCACTGTTGCCGAATGTGAGAATGGAACTGTAGAGTGTGATTTAACCAGAGCTGAAGGAAAAAGAAAAGACGGTGTACCCGTTAAAGTTACTCCGGATAAAGGTTACTATTTGACTTCATTGTCATACAAATATAATGACAGTAAGAATGAGCCTAATATATTTAACATTCCGGTGAAAGAAAACAAAAATGAATATTCATTTGATATGCCTTTTTATGACATAACAATAGAAGCTGTTTTTGCAGAAGATCCTACTCCTAGATATTCTATTGAACTAAACAAGATAGGAGAAAAAGACCAAGCAAAAGTTACATTCATTTATGGAGATGAAGATTCTGAGGATATTGTTCATAAAAATATCTTAGAAGATACAAAGATATCTTTTACAGTTGCTCCGAATAGCGGAGATTATTATCTACCGGAGATTCCGAAAATATCATACAATGGTAATGAATACGATGTAGATGTAGTAGACAGTGCCGAAGGGAAATATGAATTTACTATGCCGGGTGCAAATGTTGTTGTTAATGTTGTAATAGCTAAATGGGGAACTTACAAATTATCAACAAATATTGTCGACGGAAAAGGTTCCGTAGACTTAAAAGTAAACAATGAGGCAATAAGTCATGAAACATATCTTAATGTAGGTGATGAAATTGTTGCTACAATTACTCCGGCTGATGACTTTGAATTAAGTTATGCACAGTTTAATGATGAAAAGATTTATTTTGATGACTTAGATGAAAATAATCAATACACTTTTATTATGGAAGATAAAGCTTCTTCATTAGAAGTCGTTTTTACAGAGAAAAAAGGATTTGATGTAGTACGAGGCGTTATAAAAAATGGAACATTGCAAATCAGTCATACATTAGCAAAAGAGGGAACTACTGTAATGATTACAGCTACTCCTGATGAAGGATATGCAGATGTTGATGTTATAACAGTTAAGACTGCCGGCGGAACTAAAATTCCGGTAAACAAGAGTGAAACCGGTAAATACAATTTTGTAATGCCAAAAGATGATGTTACTGTAGGGTGTGTTTTCCGTGGATATAAGATAACAATCAATAGTAACGAGTATGGAACTGTAGACGCTGTGAAAACAGCTAAATCCGGTGAAGAGATAATATTGACAGCAAATGCGACAGAAAAAAATGCTCTCGGAACAATCTGTATAAAAGCCGGTGAAGATTATCTAAAAAATACAAGAACGGACATTGAAAGCGGTAAAGCTAAAATCACTTTCACAATGCCTGCAAGTGATGTAGAAATTGACGCTGTATTCGGTAAGGCTGTCATTGTGACTGCCGATTATACTCCGGAAAAAGCAGGATTGATAGAGTTGTATCAAGGAAAGACTTACGTAACTTTGGGAAATACAATGTATTTTGCCGAAGGTACAGAACTTACACTGGAAACTACACCGGGAACAATCGGAGACGGAATCTATGAAGTCGGAGCGGTAAAAGCAATCGCTGCAAACGATCAGAGTTCACTCAATTTGGTAACTGAAGTTACTGCTAATGAAGAATACAAAATAGTTGTAGAAGACAGAAATTTTGAAATTTTAGTAGAATTTTCTGTTTCTAATGCAAAACGAGTATTCATTAACAAAGAAGGGCTTGCCGGAGGAACAATTGTAGTAGAAGAATCCGGAAAAATTGTTACCAGCAGCAGTGATTCTTGGCTTGACGGGGATGCATATATAATCGAAGGGCATACTGTTACCGTAAGAGCAACTGCCGATGTGGGATATACAGAGGGTACTATAAAATGGAACGGAAAAACTATTGCTAACGGCGGTGAATTCTCAATGCCGGCTGAACAGGTAGAAATCACGGCAACATTTAAAAAAGATTCGTATCCGTTGAACTTTAATTCATCTGTAGATAACGGAAGTTTTACAATTTCAAGTGATTTTACTTTTAATGAAACAACAAAGGTGTTGTCAGCTGCCGGAACTACTTATAAAACCGGTGATAAAGTGCCTTATAAAGAAAAAGTTTATATAATCGCTACACCGTCAAATACAAGTACCACAACGTATATGGAACAAATAACAGTTATGAATGATACTGAAGGACAAGCTATAAGTCCTAATAGAAATGATCTTATAAGTGAACCTTATTACTTTGAAATGCCGGCTTCAAGTAAGGGTGTAACAATAACTGTTAATTTTGAGTTTGCCAGCAGTGACGTATGGCTTTTTGTAAATGAAAAAGAAGAAGCAAGTTTTTATTTGAATCCAACTCCGGATAAGGAAACTTGGGGAACGTTGAAGAAAGAATATTATATTCGATACCAAAATGCAGAAGGACATTGGTGTCAAGGATATCCTTTAAAGAAAGGGGATAGAGTACAGTTTAAAAAGAAAAATGGAGCAAACTGGGAAACTTTGGATCATTGGGAAGGAATGTTAGGATTTGATGAAAAAAATAATAACTATAATGTAAATACAAAAACTTATACGGCAGAAGAAGACGGTATTTATAAAATGTATTACAAGATTTGGAATGAATATGATGATAATAAAATTTACATTGGAGAAGGATATTCTCAATGGATTGAAATTCCAAGAGTGCAAGCTTTAGTTAACGCAGATTATTTCTTAGAGGTAAACGGTAAAGATTCTCAGAAATTTGAAGTGAGTGTTTCTATTGATAATAAGAAATATCCTACTTTAGTAAAACAATACTATTTGAAGAATGTGTCTTTACAAAAGGGAGATTCTGTCAGAATAGAAACAACTGCTACAATAGTGCCTAAAGATGGGATTCTATGGTGGGAAAAAGAAAATACTGTAGGAGCTGATGGAGGTTCTCCATTTAAAGTTCAGACATCAGGAGAATATGATTTCTACTTTAAAGTATGGCAAGACGGCGGTACTTCTATATGGGTTCAGAAGAGTGCTGTTGCAAGTAATTAATAAGTAATTTTTGGGGACTGTTATAAAAACAGTCCCTTTTTTATGCAAATTGGTAATGTCTTAGAAATAAGTTTTGATTAGAAAATAGATTCCAAAACGTGTTCTGAATTGAATGATGGAAGTCCCATGGATTCTTCCGCTCGGTCTTTCCGAATCGGAAAGACTTCGTTTCACCTGATGTTTTCTTGCGAAAACATTTCATTCGTTTTACGAACTCATCATTGTTCGTTTGCGTTGCAAACTCTCCGTGGCTCACCAACCAGAAAATAAAAGAAAACCGGTCATTGAGCTTAGTCGAAATGCACCAATTGTCTACGAGATTTCAAGAAGTGAGAATGAACAACCGTAAGGAAGCGTCCTTTTCTCTTGGGAGTTATAGAGGGTATTCTCTCTACATATATGTTTACATTCACTTTCAGTATTTTCCTGCGGAAAAACTTATCGTTCATGTAAACGGTTATTCTTTTCGACTCGGTATTTCCTACGGAAATACTTCGTTCATGTACTACGTACATTCACCTTGTCTGCAAAGAAAACCCCAAACCTGCAAAGGTTTAAAATGTTTTGCCCTCAAAAACGACCATAATTCGCCGGCTTGCCTAGCAGAACCGATTTAAACCTGCTCAAGTTTACTCTGTCCGTAGAAACAAAAATAGGGGACTTCCGCCCCCTATTTTTGTGCTGTTTAGTTTACAAAAGGAGCATCCAATTTACCTTGAGCATTGTTCCAACTGAAAACAGACTCTTGACCTTTTACATAAGGTACAAATTTTTCAGCATCAATAGCAAGTTGAAGAACATCGTCTGCACCGGGCATACTAAATTTTTCAGCAAGATCAACATCTGCGTTTCCATTAACATAGTTAGTTAAAGCCCATTCTGCATTAGCTGTAGCTGTAGCTGCGGCATCAAAGATTCCGCCGGTAATAGTACTGCCGTCTTCATTTTTGATAGTTACAGCTGTACCGCCCATTTCAGCATTCCATCCATAGATAGAACCATCAATAACTGATGTACCGTCAGTTTTTACAGGAACATCTTTTAAATACAATGTAGAGTTAGTATCTTCCATAGTGATTTTTAAAGTTACTGTAACTGATGCAACAGGAGCAGCCCAAGTAAATGCGTAAACTTCATTTTCTTCATCTACAACATCCATTAATAATGCAAAACCTGCATCGTCGTCACTAGCCCAATTACTACCTAAATATCCATTGATATAGATTCCAACAGGAAATTCTCCTTCTGCATTAGCTTCTTGGGCTATTGTAGAAGTAGCTTTAGCTCCGGCAGCAGCTTCTGTCAATTTTACGGTACCGTTTTTCTTGTCATAAGTAAGTGTATACATTTTTGCAGGAACTAATTCTCCGGAATCAATAAACAACTTTGTTGAATCATCATTTAATACGTCAATTTCTATTTTATTTTTAGCCTCTTTCGTTATGTTAGCAACATCTCCGTTTACTTTTAACATAACCTTATCGGCTTTTTCATCTAGTTCAACTGCACCCTCACTTATATATGTACACTCCCAACCTTCTTCTGTACAGAATCTAAAGCCATAAGGAAATGAATAGGTTGTTACTTGTGTAACTGGAATTGTGACTGTCGGATCTTCTTCAACTATCCACTTAGCGTAAAGTGTTACATCGGCAGTTTTATCTCCGGCTTTCCAGCCTGTTATTGGATTTCCTGAAAAATCTTCTGTTTTGTACCAACCTATAAATTTATAACCAGGTCTGGATGCATTTTTAAGAGTAACATTATGCTCTTTTTCGAAAGATGTTATGTTCGGATTGTTATCGGTTTCGATAATGTTGTTGTAAGTAATTTTATATGCACATTCTCTGAATGATGCTTGAAGTGCATTCATTCCCCCATGAAATCGATCTTGAAAAATTTCTTCTACAGCCACCTCGGCAAAAGTTTCCTCAAAATCAAGGGTTAATGTCATTTTATTTCCTACAGTTTCAAAATCATAAACAAAATTATCTTCACTTTCCAAATAAGAACCACCACTAAATGCTGTTTGCCACCATGTAGAGTTGTTTAGTTCCATGTCACGACTTGTCATTGGTACAAATTGACATTTTAAAGGTGACGAATAATCAAATTTATCAAAAGCAAAAGTAGCAGTTCCGTCTATTACATCTACAATATAACTATCCTTATCTGCTTCGATATTTTCAAGTCTCCAATCGTTGCAAGACCCCCACAAAGACAAAGCTTTTACGTTTTCAGGTAAATTGGTAACTTCAATTATAAAATCATAAATATAAACTCCCTGTTTCCAGCAAGCATAGAGTGTTACAGTCGTAGTTTTGTCTCCAGCGTTCCATCCTGTTATTGCTTTACCTGAAAAGTCTTGTTTTTCATACCACCCCATAAATACATAATTTTCTCTTGTCGGTATTCTTAATGTCACACTTTCATTATCTGCAAATGAACGTGGATTAGCAGAGTTATTAACACCGCCGTCAAGCTTGTAAATAATTTTGAATTCATTTTCGGCAAGCATAATTGCATACAATGTTACGCTTTCGGTAAAAACAGCTGTTTCGTTGTAAGATATTCCACTTCCATCTGTTTCAGTGTTCCAGTGTGAAAATTTAGAATCATCTATTACCGGAAGATACACATTCTCACCTGATATTACATTCATTGGTTGCGGTACCGTTAAATTAGCACCGTTTGCATTAAAAGTAATTGTAACTTTTACAGCAGGTTTGTCGTTATTACCGCCGGTATTTTCTCCGCCTTGATTATTTCCACTGTTTTCATTGCCGTTTTCATTACCGGAATTATTATCTCCGCTGTTATTATTACCTCCGTCTTGAGTAGTGTTGTTTCCGCTGTTGTTTGTGATTTCATCTGTCAATTGGTCACAACTGAACATCATTGCCAAAAGCATAAAGATTATACTTATGCTTTTTATGAAATAGTTTCTTCTCATGTTTTACACCTCTTCATATATAAATCTTTCCTAAGTGAAAAGATTTTTGTTTATTGTATCTTGGGAAAAAGGACGTACACATTAAATGTACGCCCTTTGTGTTTTTAGCTATAAGCTTGTTTAGTTTACAGCTTCGATTAGTAATGTACCGTTGTTTGCATCGGTAACAGTGAAAGTTGCCTTTCCGTCGGATACAGTTACGACTGTACCTGTATAAGCATCTCTTACTTGAGCAGTTCCGATTGACGAGACGTCAACTGTAATTTCGCCGTTTATAAGTCCTAAAATTACAATAACCTTGTCTTCTCCTCTGGCACGAGCGAAAGCATATGGCTTTTTAGCCATTTGTTTGTGACTTCCGGTTGCAACAGCTATATGGTTTGCACGGAATTTCAACATCTTTGCCCAGTGAGAATAAATTTCATTATCAAATTTATAATATATTCCGTTAGAATATTCTGAAGAATAAAGCTCATCTGTTTCAGGCCAAGGCATTTGAGAACGATTTTTTTGGTCTTTGTCGCCACTTAGATTAAAAGTACTGTTTTTTCTTCCGGCTTCATCTCCGTAATAAACTTGAATTCCGCCCGGACACATTGCAAGTAATGAACCTGCAAGTTTTTGTTTGTCTGCATTCATAGAATAATCAGAATAGAATAAACCTTTATCGTCTTGGCTTCCTGTGTCATGAGAACTGATATAGCTTAAGGCATTGAAGTTTGCATTTGAATTTATTAATTGAGCATAATTATTATATGTGGAATTAATTTCTGAAGGATTTTTAATTGCATTTCCTGCAGCACTTCTGAAAGAGAAGTTAATCATTGAATCAAAACCACCTTCTGTGTAATACTTACTCTTTTCAACTTTATGCCCGAAATGTTCTCCTACCATCCAGAAGTCTAAATTTTCTACAGCCATAGGATCGCTTGGGTTTGTAGCTTTCCATTCATTATAAGCAACAACACAAGCATCTTTTAATTCTTTCCATGTACTCTTTTCTACATGTTTAGCTGTATCACAACGGAAACCATCGATACCGAATTCTTTTACCCAACTACTTAACCAATAAATTAAATAATCACGTAATTTATAATCTGCTTTTTCTTCTAATGCTACAACACTGTAGCCTTCTGTAGGATAGAATTCAGCCATTTCCGGTGTATGTTTCTTTTTTAAGAATACAGGAAGTTCAACAACTTCATTGCTTTCTGTAATAAAATCAGGTAGAGAACCTCCACATGAACCTTTTAAATCCCCGGTACTGGTTGCATAGTGCGGACATAATCCGGCACGAATCCATTTTCCGCCCCACCAGTCGTCCCAGCCGTTAGTTCCACAATTATCATAATCAATAAAGCTGTGATAATTGGCTGATGTAATTTTTACACCGTCAGTAAAGGTGTCTTTTAATATTCCCGGATATAAACGCTTTGCATCTTCGATAGTATTGTATCCCGGGTGATTCATAACTACATCCATTACAACACGAATTCCTTTTTCATGGGCAGTATCTACAAAAGTTTTAAATTCTTCTTTTGTTCCCATGTTTGCATCCATATTTGTATAGTCCATAGCATAGTAACCATGATATGGATAATGAAAGAAACCACCTCCACCGATACAAAAACCATGAATCTGTTCGTATGGAGCTGTAAGCCAGATTGCATTAATTCCCAAATCTTTTAAGTAATCAAGTTTTTTTGTAAGTCCGGCAATATCACCACCGTAAAATTTACCGCAATCTTCTTGGCTGTTTTTTGATTTTGCCTTTTCTCGACCGTAAGACTCATCATTATCCGGATTTCCGTTATAAAAACGGTCTGTAATTACAAAATACACACTGGCGTTATCCCAAAAATTAGTTTCATAATCACCTACAGGTGTCCAATTAGTAGATTCAGACCAGTTTATTTCTTTTATTTCTACTGTACAAGTTGCTGTTTTCTTATTGCTGGTACTTGCTGTAATTGTTGCATATCCATAAGCTAAACCGGTAACTATGCCATTTTCCACAGTAGCAACAGTTTCATCACTGGAAAACCATTTTACTTCTTTATTATCTGCGTTTGACGGTAAAATTGTAGCAGTTAAAGTTTCGGTTTTACCGGGTGTGAGAGTAAGTAAGTTTTTATCCAATGTTATTTCAGTAACTTCAACAGGAACATCTTCTTTTTTTTCTTCTGTTTCCGGTTGGCATGAAACGAAAACCATTAATAACATTACGTAAAAAAATGTAGATAATAATTTTTTCAAATTTTACTCCTTCTATTTTGCCATACAAACAAGGGGCATTTGTTCAATGAACTGCCCCTTGTTTTGATTTTTGATACTGTTCTTTAAATTAACAGGGTTTTAGTTTGTTTTTACTATTAAGAAACCTTTTGCCGGGATTTTGAAGTTTTTACCAATTTCAGTAGCAATAGAATATTCTCCGGTTGCTTCATTGATTGATACTTGGTACCCTTCCTGACCGTCTCGTACAGAGTCTTCTGTGTCATTTGCATTAATATAAACTGCAAAGTTTCCGTTAGTTCCTTCGATTGCATATTTTAAAATTCCGACAATACCTTCATCATTTTCATCTCTTGCTGCTTTACAAACGGCATTTGTTGCGTTTGTGAATGCGGAGAAATCTTTTCTTAAGCTAATCAAAGCTTTATAAGTATTGTAAACATCAGAATTAGTAGTTTTGAATGACAAATCAATTTGATTGATTTCATCGCTTGACATATAACTGTTATGATCCCCTTGTTTAGTTCTCATAAACTCTTGTCCTCCATTGATAAACGGAGTACCTTGAGCTAAGAATACAAGTGCAGCACAAAGTTTATTTTGTTTTTTCAATTCAGTTAATTGTTCCGCAGTTAAATCAGACTGAGCTTTGCAATATTTTTTCAAATCAGCATCACCGATAGTAGACATATCTTCTTCAGTACAAACAAGAGAGATTACCAATTTGTCATACAATGTGTAGTTGTCATGGCATTCAACATAATTTAATGATCTCCCTACAACATCTGTAAAATATGCAGTACTTGTTCCGAATTTTGTAGAAGATCCCAAAGTTCCGGCAATAATTTCTTTTGTAGATAAGGAACCTTGTACATGACCACGTTTAAAACCGCCGAATTCAGCACCTTTGATTCCGTTTCTGTAATTATCATTAAAACAAGCAACCCCATTTTCTGTAGTTGAAGAAGAACAATCATCTATACTTGTTTTAGTTACTCCATCAGAAACGGCTGCAGTACCACCAGTCCAAGGTTCTCCGTAAACCATTACATTAGGGTCAATTTCTTTTAATGCATCGTAAATATCTTTCATTGTTGATGTTTCGTGAAGTCCCATTAGGTCAAAACGGAATCCGTTAATATGATAATCAGTCATCCAATGTTTTAAACTGTCAATCATATATTTTTTGAACATAGGAGCAGATGAATCTGTTTCGTTACCACATCCGGAACCATTAGAATATTCACCGTTTACTAAGCGATAATAATAATAAGGTACTGTCATGTCATATAAAGATCCTGTTTTTGTGCCACTTGTATGATTGTAAACAACATCCATGTTTACCGCAATTCCTGCATCATGGAATGCCTGAATCATTGCACGCATATCAAGTACAGCTTGACGACCGTCAGCTATATCTTTTACATATCTTGTTTCAGGAACGTTGTATTGATATGGATTATATCCCCAGTTATATCCGGCACCGACTTTTTCAGCATGATCAAACATTGGTAATATTTGAACATGAGTAATTCCCAAATCATTTAAATGTTGTGCAAAAGCACCACCGTCTTTTAATACATTAGTTATATCTGCAAATGTTCCGGTACTGTCTTGTGCAAATGCACGGCTCCAGTCGCGAATATGTATTTCATAGATTACAGCTTCTGTATATTTCTTTGGAGTTGTACCGTTGTTTCCCCATGGATTAACATAGTCACCCCATCCGCTAGGTAAAGTTTCTGAAGCAGTTTTAATATCTACGATTTGAGCTGCCACACTGTCCGGAGCTGCACAAAGAGCATTGATATCACAAACTCTATATGTAACACCAAGATTTGTGATTTCATAAGTATAATATTGTCCAACAGTTACATCCAATTCTTCAGATGTCCAAACTCCATTTTCTTCATTAACAGTCATAGGATGACGAATACCCTTGATTGAAGTGTCATCCGGAGAAATATCCTCCATGTGAGAATCAGTAGAAGCATCCATATAATCATTGTAAAGTAAAACATTTACACTTGAAGCCAACGGAGCCCAAATTTTGAATGTTGCTTTAGAACCGTTTAATGTAAGTCCTAAATCGTTACCTTCATAAAGTAATGTTCCCAAATCAGCTTTAACTGCTGTTCCTGTGGAAAGATTACAACCATCTTCAGGAATAAATGAAGAGTGTTTTATCTTCCAAATCTTTGTAACATCCATTTCAGTTTCAGTTTCGATATAAAGTTTTTTAGCGTAATTATTTGATCTGTCATTACTGTCTTTATAGTCAAAGTTTTTAACATCTTTTACTGAAACAGTAGTTCCGTCAGACGCCGTAATAACAAAACCGTTACTTGAAGCTGTTTTTTCCAATCCGTAACGTACAGAAAGTGTTGCTTCTACTGTAGTTGTAGTCAACATGGAAGCTGTAGTAATTTGTGGTTTAATAGAAGAGGCGTCTTTTGAAGCAGCAAAAACTGCAGCTTCACCGCTTAAAACACAAAAATACGGAGAAACAGATAAATCCCAGCTTTGATCATTACCTGGGTCTTTAGCCCAATTTCCGTCTCTTACAATAAAATTGATTGTACCTTTTTTTGCAATCTCACTTACAAGACCGCTGCCTGATAATGCAATACAACCATTATCATCAGTTCCGGCAGAATTAAATTTTAAGTAACCGTAAACTTTGTCTCCTGCTGTGATAGTTTTAAAACCACCGCCAGCAGAAATATCATCATAAGCTTTAGCACCGTCACCACCGGTTTCCCACATCCATACACCCCAAGCACTATATACAGAATCAGGTCTGTAGTAAAACATTACGATTTCATCATCTTTCGGATTTATTTCTTCTAATGCTTTAGCCAAAGGAATCAAAGGACTTTCTTCGATTGTTCCCGGTTCTGCAGAAGTTTGTTCTTCCGGTTGTATTGGTTTATTGTCATTTTCATTATTATTTTCTGAATTATTATCATCAGGTTTTGGCTGTTCTTGATTATTATTATTACTTGAGTTTGAGTTGCCACTTCCGGTTGCTGCGTCACAAGCAACAAGAAGTAATATTGATACAATTAACGTAAAAACTAAATTTATTATTCGTTTCATGTTTCCTCCAATATTCCAAATCATTCATTTTTATAATTTGATTCTTTTTAATATTCAGAGGTATTATCCTTTTGCAAATAAGGTGAGTTCACAACGTGAACGAACGGAGTTTTTCCTATTTGGAAAAACCGATATGAAATAAGGTGAGCATATGAAATGTGCGAACGAAGTATTTAACGTCAGTTAAATATTTAAGTGCTTATTTTTGTTTTACGGAGTTAAATACACAGAACAAGGACTTTATAAAGCCCTTGTCCGCTTTGTTATAGTTTTTCTTGTTAGTTTAATTTAAATCTTAGAGTTTCTCTATTTCCTCTATAGATAAGCCGGTTCCATTTGCAATTTGTTCTACAGAAAGCCCCATAGCCAAAAATTTTTTCGCAGTTTCAAGCTTGGCTTGTTGTGCTCCTTGCGACAGTCCAATAGAAATACCACGCTCTTCTCCGATTGCGATGCCTTCGTTGCGACCGATGGAAATGCCATCATCAAAAGCTTCTTTTCGTTGAACAGCAATGTCTGTGTCATAATCATATTCTGCCAGTAACATATTTTGTACCTCCGTAGATTTTCGGTTTAAATAATCCGAAAGAAAACCTTTCTTGATTGCCTCTTTTATCGCATTTGTAAGCGGTTCAGAAACATTGTTTTCAATATTAGAACGCACATGCTCGATGAATTCCGAATATTCTTTCAAAGCTTCGCAACGTTTCAAAATCGGATTTTCCTTATCCACGTTAATATTAATCACTTTCACGGATATTTCAAGCGGATAGTTCGCATTTTCAAGTTGATTTTTCAATTCGCTGTCGCCGTCAAATTGTATGAATGCGTCAGACAATTTCATTATGCTTTCAGTCGGATAGTCGTCTTTACCGTTGTAAAAAACATAGAACTCCGGAATCGGCAACTTCACCAATTTACGCCCGAATTTCTCATCTTTTGTGGTTATCTTCTCGTAAATCCTGGCGATATACTCCAGAAAACGAAAGG
>JAGANG010000060.1 GCA_017624275.1 Spirochaetales bacterium
GCTCTTTTCATATTTGTTCCTCCTTTTTTCCTTTAGTTAGTTTAAAATCAAAAAAATTACGGGTTATAGGACATCCTTTACCCGTAATCTTTAGCCAAAGTTAGGTTTTGCTTATTCGCAAGCCAAAACTAAGTTGAATCCACCAAATCCATCGTCTGCTAAGTATTTAGCGTCCAATGCATCTGCATTTGGTTGCATCCAGTCAACCTGACTGAATGGGAAAATCAGAAATGGAATATTGAAGTGATATTTTTTTATAGATAGAGCTTTTTTGTTTTGCGAAATTTAATTTGATTTAACAGACACACCGCAAATTGACACCTTTTTTGACACCATTTTGCTTTTTTTCTGCCGATAATTAGACCATCAAAAAGGAGAGGAAAAGCTATGAGACTTCGTCAAATTTTTTCTTTATACAAAAGACGTGTTCCCGTAAAAGGGAAAATAAAAATTATTTATTATTATCATTGTTATGACAGTAACGGGAAAAGGCTGGGATTCAGTACCGGCAAAACAAAAAAGAGTGAAGCAAAGAATTATTGCGAGACACTATATAAGGAAGATAAGCTGATTCCGGATATTCATAATCGCATGTTATTCAAGAATTTCAGTAAGAATTGGTTTATTTATGAAAAGTGTGAATATGTTAATAATCGGCTAAAGCGTGGCGAAAAATACACTTTGGCGTGGTGTCAAATAAATCGCAGTCGGTTGGAGCGATATCTTTTGCCGTATTTCGGAAATAAAATTTTAACAAAGATTACTCGTGTAGATATAGAAGATTGGCTTTTGAGTTTGAAAAAGTTAAGTGTTACATCTAAAAATCAATTGTTGCGGTTGCTTCGTGTAATGATGAAAGAGGCGGTAAAACGTGGAATCTTGTCTTATAATCCGGCAAAAGATGTTTCTCCTTTGCCCGGTAACTGTAAAACCAGAGGAATTCTGACTCAAAATGAAGTAAAGAAACTTTTTGCTAAGGAAAATTTTTCAGAATATTGGAAAGGCAATGCGATGTATTACACCGCAAATTTACTTGCTTTTTGTACCGGAATGCGTCAGGGCGAAATTGCTGCTCTTACCGGTGAAAATGTTTTTCCCGGGTATCTTATTGTTAAACACAGTTGGAGTAAGATTGATGGACTGAAAACTACAAAGGCAAAAAAAGAACGACTTGTTCCGATTTCGGACTTTATTTATCAACATTTGAAAAATCTTTGCAAGTCTCAACGAAATGCCTTTATTTTTTCTAAAACCGGCGGACGTCGTCCTGTCACCGGACAAAGACTGAAAGATGCATTATATTTTGCATTGGCAAAAATGGGGATTGATAAAAATGAGCGGAAGCGACGAAATATTGTATTTCATTCCAGTCGACATTTTGCTAATTCTCAATTTATCGGAGCCGGAATATCTTCTGTAAAAACTCAGCAAGTTATAGGACATGCCAGTGACAGTATGACCGAAAATTATCTGCATCTTCATCTTGAACAGTTTCAAGACATTATTTCTGTCCAACAAAAAATCTTTCAATAATATTGACATCATTTTTGACATCTAAAAAGTCTTTCCTGTTTTGCAAATTTTTCGGACAACAAAAATATTTATCATTTTGACTAAGTAGTTATTTTGCTTTGAATTGTTAATGAAAATGTAAAATGGTAATGTTTCTCGATAATTAATCATTGGTAAAACACCTGTTAAATTGGGTTATAGCTTTATAAGTAAAATAAGAGTAATGATTTTCCTTTTTTGTAAGCAAAAACATCTGTAAAAAGCATTAAAACAAACAGAAAGTTTTCAGAATGAATTCATATTGAATTGATTTCTGGTTTTATAATTAAGGAGATTATTAATTATGGTAGGAAGTGCGGTTACATTTGCAAGAATCGGTATGACTTGTGAACCAATAGTTGTTGAAGCTGATTTGAAGCGAGGTTTACCAGGAATATCTGTAACGGGAATGCTGTCTCAAGAAGCGAAAGAAGCACGAGAACGCATTACACCGGCGATTACAAACAGCGGTTTTGATTTTCCGGCAAAAAAAATAACAATAAATTTTTCACCCGCAGAAACTCCCAAAATGGGAACTCATTATGATTTGGCTATGGCTGTATCTATTTTACGAAATCAGGAAGATTTAAATATTCCCGAAAAGAGTGTTTTTTTCGGAGAATTGAGTTTAGGCGGCGATGTAAAATGGGTGCGAGGTTTGTTGCCGTTAGCTGTAGAAGCATGGAAACAAGGGTATGAAAAAATTTATATTCCGTATGAAAATCGTCATGAATTGTTTTGTATTCCTCAAGATAAAATTGTTCCGGTTCGTCATTTGTCAGATATTATAGAAGAAACAAGTGTTGAAGTTGAAAATAAAGTAGAATTTAATGAAACAAAAAATGTTTTACCCGGAGATTTCAGCGATATAAAAGGGCAAGATAATTTAATTTTTTATTTTTTACTTGCTTCTGCAGGAAATCATCACATGTTGGTTGTGGGACCGCCGGGAACGGGAAAAACAATGTGTGCCAGTCGATTGCCGGGAATTATGCCGGATTTGACACCGGAAGAAGTGATTGCCGTAAATATGATTTATTCTATTGCCAGTCAATCTTCATCGCATAGTCAATGGATTTCCAATCGACCTTTTAGATCTCCTCACAGCAATTCTTCCATGCGTGCATTAATCGGAGGCGGTCCAAAGATTTTACCCGGAGAAATATCTTTAGCTCATAAAGGAATTTTATTTTTAGATGAATTCTTAGAATTTCATTCCGATGTTTTGCAAGCTTTACGAACCGTTTTGGAAAGAAAAGAAGTCTTTCTGTCAATGAGAAACGGAGCTTCTGTTTATCCGGCAGATTTTTTATTGATAGCCGCAGCTAATCCGTGTCCTTGCGGTTATTACGAAACTGACGGAATTTGTAGGTGTACAATGCACGACGTTGTTCGTTACAGAAGAAAATTGCAAAATCCGCTTACAGACAGGATTGATATTCAAATTCAAACTGATTGTGTGAAATACAGAACTTTAAATACATATTCAAAATATAGTTCGGCAGAAATGAAATTGCTCGTTGAACATTTAAGGAAAAAACAAGCTATAAGATATACTAATGAAAATTTTTATTTGAATTCTGATATTCCTGCTGATAAAATTCGGCAATATTGTCCTTTAACATTTGAAGCTGAAAAATTATTAGAAAAAATTATGGATGAACAAATCCTTTCTGCTCGAGGATGTCATAAGATTTTGAGACTTGCAAGAACTTTAGCAGATTTTAAAGATGAAGAAGTCATTAGCGAATCCAATATAAGGAGAGCTTCTCAAATGCGATGTTTAGATATTTCGCTATAATTAAATATTTAACAGAAAAATTAATGCGAACAAACAATGTATTTTCTTGTTTAATACAAGAATGATCCTTTTTATAAAAAAGGATAGAATTTTATTGAATAAATAAGTTTAATAAAAAAAGATGGCTTAAAAAAAATATTTAAAAAAAATATTTAACTGTTTGGAGTTGACAGACGATTTTTCTATTTGTACAATGCAACAAAATAGCCTGTTAGGTTATAATAAAATTAAAATATGTTCTTAGGGGGACAACTTAAAATGAAAAGAATTATTTCAATTCTTACTTTGGTTGCAGCAATGTTTACATTTGTTGCATGTGGCGGAGAAGGAAGCACAGCTGAGGCTACTCCAGCTACTGAAGGTGCTGCAGTTAGCGACACTTTGACTGGATTCAAAATTGAAGGAGAAAAAGTTATCTTTACATTTAATGTAAAAGATTATGCATCTTTCGAAGAAATCGAAGAAGTTACTGTTTCTGGTGAATTCAATGGTTGGGATCCTGTTGCTGCTGATTGGCAGGCTACTGATGATGACGGAGACGGAATCTGGACATTTGAAACAGATTTAGCAACAGTTCCATGTGGAACTAAATTTAAATTTGTTACAAACCAGGTTGACTGGATGCAACCAAATGCAGATGCATTGGACGCTAAATACTTAGCAGACGATGGATTTGGCGGATTCAACTTAGTTTTGGCTTGCGAATAAGCAAAACCTAACTTTGGCTAAAGATTACGGGTAAAGGATGTCCTATAACCCGTAATTTTTTTGATTTTAAACTAACTAAAGGAAAAAAGGAGGAACAAATATGAAAAGAGC
>JAGANG010000061.1 GCA_017624275.1 Spirochaetales bacterium
TAGCATTTTGTCCGTCAGCAGAGTTGCCACTTGTAGAATTGCCGTTTTGTCCGTCAGCAGAATTGCTACCTGTAGAATTACCGTTTTGTCCGTCAGCAGAGTTTCCTCCTGTTGAAGTAGCGTTTTGTCCGTCAGCAGAATTGCTACCTGTGGAATTACCGCTTTGTCCGTCAGCAGAGTTGCTACCTGTAGAATTGCCGTTTTGTCCGTCGGCAGAGTTGCTACCTGTGGAATTACCGTTTTGTCCGTCAGCAGAATTGCTACCTGTAGAATTACCGTTTTGTCCGTCAGCAGAATTGCTACCTGTGGAATTATCGCTTTGTCCGTCAGCGGAGTTGCTACTTGTGGAATTACCGTTTTGTCCGTCAGCGGAGTTGCCACTTGTAGAATTGCCGTTTTGTCCGCCAGTAGAGTTTCCACCTGTTGAATTACCGTTTTGTCCGTTGGCAGAGTTGCTACCTGTAGAATTACCGTTTTGTCCGTCGGCAGGGTTGTTTCCTGTAGAATTAGTGGAACTGTTTTGATTATTGTAATTTGGAATAGGTGTCGGAATAATCATTGATAATTGTTGATCAAGTTTTTCTTTTTCTTCTTGTGTTTTTTGTTGAGATAAATATTCTTCCAGTAATTTCGTAACTTGATTAATTTTTTCGTTTAATTCTGAATTGCTTGAATAAATAAGGAATTTTTTCCAACTGTTTAATGCGTCTTCTCGACGTTCTTGGTGAAACAACATTATTCCGTTTATGTAATATGGATTAGGAAGTGTAGGATTGAGTTTATTAGCAATAAGATTGCATTCGATCGCAGCTTCGGTCATATTTTGGCGAAAATATACAATTGAAAGATTGTAATAATATTCTGATTTTTTTTCATCATTTGTTACGTATGAAATAGCTTTTCGCATAGCTTGAATTGCAGCAGCATGATTTGCTCGTTCTGATTCTACAGAACTTAAAAGTGCGAAAGCTTCATGATCTTGAGGATTTTTATATAAATATTTATTTAATTCTGTTGCAGCTTCGTCCCATCTTTGAGTGTAAATGTAATCGAAAATTATATTTTCCAAAGAGTTGGCAAACGATAAAATAGGGAAGAAAAACAGTACAGTCAGTAAAAGAAAACGTTTCATTTTATTTTCCTGGTAAAAAATCTAAACGGTTTTGATTATAAAAAAACTAATTTATTTCATCGGATAAAAAAAAAAAGTTTGTTAGAAAAGTTTTATAAACTGCACTGTTTTCGATGATAATAAGATTAAAATCTGATAATTCGCATTGAATTTTGTTTCATTTCTACATTAGAAAGATTAATTGTTTCGCCTGTAAGTAAATCACAGCCGTTTTGTTGCAATTTAAGATTTAGAGTTACATTAGTAAAATCGCAATTAAAAACGACAGCTATATTTTCATTTTGAAAATTTCGCATGAATGCAAATTGTTTTGATGCAACCAAGAGTTCTTTATAATCACCGTTGTAAAGTGCCGGAGATTGTTTTCTTATTTGTATAAGTTTTGAAATCCATTCGGTTAATTCTGAAAAATAAAGTTTTTCCAGTGCAGGGCGTAGTTGTTTATCAGTGTTGTTTTCTCTTTTTCCTTGTATTCCGAATTCACTTCCGTAATAAACAGACGGAATTCCGGGAATAGTAAATAATAATCCGTAAACAAGCGGTAAATGTTCATTATGATTTAGTGTACTGGCTATTCGATTTACGTCGTGGTTATCGAGGAAATTGTACATTTGAATTTGTCGGTAAATTCCGTGTTGTCCGAATTGGCGGTTGAGGGAATAGGCGATTTCAAAAAAATTATTATCATTGAAACTTGACCATGAACCTTTGTATGATTCGTAGTTTGTTACGGAATTTAAACCGGCATCTCTAGTCCAACGGCTGTAGTCTCCGTGAACAACTTCACCGACAAGCCAAAAATCTTGCTTTTCGTTACGACATCGTTGAGAAAGTTCTCGCATAAAATCAAAATCTAAAACATCAGCAGCATCGAGTCGCAAACCGTCAATATTAAATTCTCTTATCCATTGTAATGCAGCTTGTATTAAATGGTCTTTTATTTCATGATTTTTTAAATTGTATTTAACCAAATCTAAACAACCTGCCCATCCTTCATAAGAAAAGCCGTCGTTATAATGATTGTTTCCTGAGAAATTAACGTTTAAGTACCAGTCGGTATACTTAGAATTATTACGATTATTTTTTATATCTTTAAATGCAAAGAATTCTCTGCCGGAATGATTAAAAACTGCATCTAAGATTACATCTATTCCGTTTGCGTGAAAATTATTTATGAGATTGCGTAAATCTTCATTTGTTCCCAATCGGCGATCTACATGGAAATAATCTACCGTATTGTATCCGTGGCTTTCAGATTCAAATAGCGGTCCTAAATAGACTGCATTAATTCCGAGTTTCTTTAAATGTTCTATGTTTTCTGAGATTTTTGAGAGTGCGGATGTTGCCGGACTGCAATAGTCATTGTGTTCATTTGCTCCGCAAAAACCGAGTGAGTAAATATGGTAAAAGATTGAATTGTTTGATATTGCCATTTTTGGCTCCTTTAGTAAAAGATAATTATTTATATACCGTTAGGTATATAAAGTCAAGCTGTTTTTATTTGAAGATTTTATTAAACCGTTGAAAACTTACATTATTTTTTTTATATTGCGTCGCAACAGAATGCATAGGAGTTTTGATTTGGAAAATGAAAAAAAAGAAATGAATCTAGCTTACGGCGGACAGGCTTTGATAGAAGGTGTTTTAATGAGAGGTCAGGAAGGTTATGCTTTTACGGTAAGAAAACCTGATTCTACTTTGCATAAAGAATATCAAGCGTGTGTGTCTTTGGGAAAAAGAATAAAATTTTTAGGTTTGCCTTTTATTCGAGGAATTGCTGGATTTTGCGAAAATTTATATTTTGGTATGAAAATTATTAATCGTTCGGCAGAAATTGCTTTTCCGGAAGAAGTTACGGATAATGAAAAAGGAAATTCTACTTTTGCGATAATTTTGACTTATATTTTTGCTTTTGGATTGGCAATGTTGCTTTTTGTTGCGACTCCGTATTTTATTACAAGTCTTTTTAAATTAGATCATACAGTTAAGCCTTTTCTTTATAATCTTGTTGCCGGGGCAATTCGAATGTCTTTCTTTTTTGTTTATTTGTTTTTAATTTCATTTATGAAAGATACGAAGCGTTTGTTTGGTTATCACGGAGCAGAGCATAAAACAATTAATGCTTATGAAGCTGGAAAAGAGCTTACCATAGAAAATGTTCGGACATCTTCACGGTTACATCCTCGTTGCGGAACGTCTTTTATTTTTATTGTTTTTCTTATTACTATTGTTGTTTTCCCATTTTTTAATATATTTTTTAATCAATTTGCTTGGTACATTGAGGCTCACAGAAGTTTGCAAAAATTGATAATTATTGTTTCACATATCATTGTCGGTATGCCAATAGTTTCTTCTGTCAGCTATGAATTATTGAAACTTTCGGCAAAGTTTGAAAAAAATCCTATTGTTAAATTGCTTGTTTTACCGGGTTTGTTTTTTCAATTATTTTCAACAAGAGAACCTGAAGACGGTATGATTGAAACTGCAATTTCCAGCCTTAAAATGGTTATAAATAAAGGGGAAGAAGTTAATGAATAGAATAATGAAAGTCTTCAATAAAAAAACTGTTCTCGGAATCTATTTTATTATTTTGGGGTTGTTAGCTATTTTCCAACTTTTTTTTGCGACGTTCACAGTTTCGATGATGCTTTGTGCTTTTTTGTTGGTTATTGGCGTGAATTTGATAATTTTGGCATTTTTGAATAAGGCTAAAAATGGTTTTTTATTTATTTTTGGAAGTGATTTAGTTTTTGCAATGATATATTTGCTTTGCTGGTTTATTTTTAGATTTGAAATAGAAAAAACGTGGCCTTTGCTTCCTATGTTTTGCGGAATTACTTTTTTACTTTATTATTTTTTAGTGAATCGAAAAAGTTTCGGACTTTTTATTTCCGGAACTTTTATTACATTATTATCAATAGTATTGTTTTTCTTTTCTTGCGGTTTTTTCCCAAAGGAAGAAGGTTTGTTTGAGAAAGTTTTATTTCTTTTTATAACATTGTGTTTTATTGCAATCGGTTTTTTTCTGTTGCAAGCGGGACAAAAAGAACGATTTATTGATGATAAAGAAGATGTAGAGGATGAATAACAAGTTTCTTTTTGTATTATTTATTTTTTTTGCTGCTTATTTTTGTAATGCAGATTCTTTACGACTAAAAAACGGCGAATTGTTTGCCGGGAAATTAATTTCTTATTCGCCTGATGTCATTCAACTTGCAACAGAAAATAATTTGATATTCAAATTTAAGTTAAATGATGTTGATTTTTTGTCACTTTCGACATCTAATGCGGTAATCCAATTAATAAAAAAAAATTCAACGGTTTCGTCCTTTGAATTAATAGGAATAACATCCGAATCTCTTTATTTAAAAGACACTGACGGGGTGTTTTGTTTAGACATTGATTCCTATAAAAATATTATCTTTTCACTACAAAATGAAAAAAGCAATGTCACTTTTTACGAAAGTGACATTGCGGACTTAAGTTTTCAAGAGTTATGGAATAAAATTTTAATAACTTCAAACAGTAAAAATATAATAGATTGGATTGATTTTAATCAATTTAATTTAGAAGACACAGATGTTTTATTTTATGAAGATATTTGGAATGTTTTAAAAGAATATATTCCACAGGAACATCATAGTTTTTTATGGCAATTAATGGAAAACTATACAAGAATGGAAAAAAATATTGAAAATATTATAGGTAAAAAAGATTTCCCTTTAAATCAAAAAAAATTACGAGAAGATTTTCTTTATCGTATTTACCGATTGCTTGGAAAAATAAACTATTAGTCTTTATTTATGTAGTTTCTTCTTTGCGTCTTCATCTGCAAAGTGTTTATCTAAAAGTAATTTCCATACATCAATTTGTTTTTTGGAGTTTTCTACTTTTTCCGGATCACCTAAGATGCTGACAATTCTATGTAATGCACATTGAAAGTCGATGGCTCGTTTTAAATCTCCTGGTTCTTTTCCGCTTAATTCATATTTTTCACGGTATCTTAATGAAACTTGTATTAATACTTTTTGTACTAATGCAATATGTGCACGTCTGACTTTATAACCGTCTTCCATTGGATTGTCTAATTTTTGATAACGACGCAAATCAAACATATTTTTAGCGAGAATAGCAAAACGAGAGTCGGTATCAAGAAAAGCCCATTTCCATTTACTGTTTTCACCAAAGTTAGTTCTGATAATGTCACAACAGTAACCGATTTGGCAAAGTAGTTCATATTTTTCAGTATCAGATAATTCTGATAATAAAGCTAATTCATTTTCATAATCAGCAAAAGGAACGTCGAGATAATTTGTGACAATTTTACTGAGATTGATAATAATATCAGAAATTAATTGGCGTGCTTTATCAAGGTAAAGAGTATTTTTTACATCCAGAAAATCAACACTGACTTCGTTCATTGCACAATATATACCGATTTCTTGCAATTGCAATTTTGCGATTTTTACTTGTGTATACGGAGCTACATTTGCAGCTTCTTTTATAACAGCCAATTTAAGTGTTTTTATTTCCTTTTCAAGTTCCTCAAGTTTTTTCTTATAAAAAGTAATATGTTCTTGATATTTAACACGTTGCTCGTTTGTTACCTTTGCCATAAAACAATCCTTTCTTGATTTGTCTCTTTACAGTATCGGTTTTATAATTGAAAGATTAATCTTGAAATAACACTTTTATTGTTTTTCAGAATTATTTAACAATTCCATTGCATGAAGACGACTGGCATCGGTAATTGTACCGGACAACATTCGTGCAATTTCGTCAATTTTTCCGGTTTTATCTAATTCTTTAATAAAAGAAATTGTTCTTGTATTATCCGATTCTTTGTGAATAAGAAAATTTTTATCTCCGCCGGCAGCAATTTGCGGTAAATGGGTTATACAAATAATTTGTTTTTCTTTTGATAATTCTTTAATTTTATTACTTACATATAATGCTACTTTTCCGCCAATGCCGACATCGATTTCGTCGAAAATCATAGTTTTTACACTGTCATCTTTTCCTAAAATTGATTTCAGTGATAATATAATACGGCTTAATTCTCCGCCGGAAGCAATTTTTGTAAGAGGTTTTACGGGTTCACCTTTATTCGGAGAAATTAAATATTCGACTTTATCTATTCCGTTTGAAAACATTTTATATTCAAAAAGAGAGTTTTCTGTTTTTTCTTGTTCTATTTTTATTTCAAAAACAGCGTCAGACATTCCCAGACCTTGTAATTCATTTTTTATTTTATCTTCTAAAATAATTTTCTTTTCATTACGAATTGCGGAAATTTCAAAAGCTATATTTTTGTATTCATTGATAGCTTTTTGTAACTCTTGGTTTAATTCATCTTTACGTTCTGATTGATGATCTATTCCGGCGAGTTCATTTTTTGCTTTTTCCAGATATTTCATTACATTGTTGTAATTACCACCGTATTTACGTTTTATTTTTTCAATGCTTTCGCTTCTTTCGATTAGTTCGTCAAGTGAAGCTTGGTCATATTGAACAGAAGAGATTTTATGAGAAAATTCAGAATAAAAATCTTCTAATTTGTAGTAAATATCTTCAAGGGTAGCAGCGTCTTTTTCAAACAAAGCATCCAGTTCGCTTAATTGTGAGAGCTGATTTTTTGCTATTTTCGTTGCATTTACGGCACCATCACCGTTTCCGCCGAGTAAAGCTTGAATCTCGGCTCCCAGTGTCATTACTTTTTCCATATTTGAAAGACGTTTTATTTTTATTGCAAGTTCTTCGTCTTCACCTTCGATGAATTCTGTAGTTTCGATTTCTTCGATTTCGTATTTTAATAATTCTATTCGTTTATCAATATTTTCATCGATAGTGTTTATTTGCGTAAGTTCATTCTGAATATTATTGATTTTCTTCCATATCAAAGAACATTCATTTACTTTGTCCGTAAGTTCTAAATATTTATCCAAGTATAAAATATGCGACTCTTTACGCAGCAAACCGATGCCTTCGTGCTGTCCGTGAAAATCGAATAGTATTGAGGCGATAAAAGAAAGTTCTTTGCTGGTAACTTGTGTGCCGTTGATAAAAGAACGAGATTTTCCGCTGCTTAATAAATGGCGTCGCAGTATCAATTCATCATTTTCGATTGTAATATTTTGATTTTCCAAGAAATTATATATGTCTTGATTATTATCCAAAGTAATAGTCGCACTGACTGACGCTTCATTCATTCCTGTTCTGATTTGTTCTAAACTGGCTCGGTTTCCTAATAAAACAGATAATGCTTCTATTAAAATAGATTTTCCGGCTCCGGTTTCTCCGGAAAGTATATTTAAACCGGATGAAAAAGTTAGTTCACTGTTTTCAATTAATGCGAAATTGCGAATTGATAAATCTGTAATCATTTAAACACTCCAGCCCAGTTTTTCTTTTAGGATTTCAGAGAAAATCTTTTTTGTTTTGACAATAATTATGCTTTTATTCGATTTAGTAAATGAAATTTCTTTGCATTTATTAAGTTGAATTGTTTTTTGACCGTCTAAAGTAATTTGTGCCGGTACTGAAGAATTCCCGAAAGTTATGGAAACATCTCTTTCTATCGGAATAATATACGGACGAATTGTAAGCGTATGCGGACAAATCGGAGCCAGAGATATTGCATGCAGTGAAGGGTGAAGAATCGGACCGCCTGCACTTAAATTGTAAGCTGTTGAACCGGTAGCTGTACTTACTATCATTCCGTCACCGCAGAAATCATAGATCAAATGACCGTATGAAGAGACTTTTAAATTTAGAATTCGCGATATTCCTCCGTGAGATACAACACCTTCATTTAAAACTGTATAAATTTTATTTTGACCGTCTATTTCTACATCCAAAGCATCCAATTGCTCATAAGAACATTCGTTTTTTAAGAATTGATCTAAATAGAATTCAAAATCTTTAGGCTCGATTCGCATATTAAAACCTATATTCCCCATATTTACACCAAATACGGGGATTCCGGTGCCGGCAAAAATTCTGGAACAATATAAAAAAGTTCCGTCGCCACCTATGGCAATAGCTCCGTCATAAGCTGAAAAATTTATAGGGGCATTCAATACATCGTATAATTCAAATTCAGATCTTTTATATAGAAATAAATCGAATTCAAAAGCCATTTTCTTTTTCAATTCATTTATGATTACTAGAAAATTATTTATTCCTGATTTTTCATTAAAGCCAACAATTGCAAGTCGTTTCATGGTGTATTTTTCCCTATGTTAAAATATCACGGATAGATTTTTAGAAATATGCATTACATCTTTTTTCATAAAATTTGAATTAATGGGAACTAATAACGTAGAAAGATATAAATGTTCTGTATTTGAGAAATTTTCCAAAGGAAGATTTACTATTTGGTGCAAAGGTTTTGCAAAAGGGCGGATAACTTCAATTCCGGCTCTTTTGAAGAAATCAATAATATCTTTTAACGGAGATTTTACTTGAATAGGAAAATCTGAATAATAACGACTTTCATTTTCTTTAGGAACTAAACAACTTCCTTTACTTTTAATAAGTGAATTCTCGTAAATTTGTCCGATAGCTTTTCTTAATTCCAATCGATGTTCTAAGCTCAATAATTGACTTACTCCCATTGCAGCGTTTATATCCGGAATCAGACATGAAATTTTGTAATTTTGAATAAGTTCATCATGAGAACTTCCGGTAATTGATTTTAGAATTTGATAATTTCTTCTGTTGTTTGAAAAAACAGCTCCTCCTTCGCCGGTTGTTATGATTTCACTGCTTTGAAATCCCATAATACAAAAGTCTGCTTGAGCTCCGACTTTCTTTGAACCGATAAAACAGCCCGGAACTTTTGTAATATCTTCTATTAAAATAGGAACAAGTTCTTTGTATAGTGCATCATCAATAGCAAAACCAAAATTGTGAACAAGTATAAGTGCTTTAGTTTTATCTGTTACGGCATTTTCAACTTGTTCCGGAGAAGGAAAATAGGAATTTTCATCGATATCAATGATAACCGGTTTTATTTTTCTTCTCAAAAGTAAGTCTAGATAAATTGTCGGAGCAAATGAAGGAATGATGATTTCATCCTCTGGCTGTAAATCTATGGCTTCCAATGTAATATCGATCGCACTGTAATATGAATTCACACTTAATCCGTATTTACAACCGATACGTTCACCCAGTTTTTCTTCAAACTTTTTGGCAAAAGTTCCGTATTCGAGTTGCTCACTCATTAATGATTCTAAAACATATTCCAAATCTTTTCTTTTTATAGAAGGAGTTTGAACGGTTATCATTTTTAATCCTTAGATAATTGAGAATCTTTTTAATTACAAAGACTAATTTCTTGTAGCATTGCTTAATTGCAGCAATTCCTGTTTACTGAATAGTTTTCTCACATTTAAAATAATAAGAAGATTATCATCAGTTTTTGAAACACCTTGTATATATTCTGCACCGATTCCGGCAATTACTTGAGGCGGCGGTTGAATGTCATCTACATTTATAGAAATTACACGATTTACTTGATCTATTATTACTCCGATAATCATCCCTTCTACTCGAATAATAACAATCCCGCGTAAACGAGCTTCTTCTTCTGTCAATTCTTTAAGTTCAAAATTGAAACGTTTTCCTAAATCGACAACAGGAATGATTCCTCCTCTTAAATTAATAACACCGTCGACAAAAGATGGGCTGTTAGGAATAGGAGTGATTTCAAGTAATGATATAATCTCCTGAACTTCCATAATATCGATTCCATAAAATTCGGAACCTATTTTAAATGTAACTAATGTTGTGTCCATAATTTTGCACTCCTGCTGAAAATAGTACGATTATAAGATGATGTAGCATAAAATTCAAGAAAAAAGCAAGAGTATAAATTGTATAGAAACCATTTAGTATTTTTTTTATCTGACGAAATTGTTTTAAAACGGAGATAATATGAATACGCTTATTCTTGATGCTTTATCTAATTTTAGACAATTGCCGACTTTTGGCGAAAATAAATTCAATTCTATAGAAATTATAAATAACATTGAAAATGATAATGAGACTTTTGAATGGATAATTCTTCTTCAAAATGGAAAGATTGATAATGTCCCGACAAGGTTTAAAAATGTTTTGGTATCTGATACTTCTGCTGAAAATGTATTAAATGTAATGATAAAAGAAGCAAAGAATTCAGATAATGTTGTGGTTGTTAATGCGACTAATCCTTTTTTTGATAAAGAATTTATTCATAAAATGTTTTTTCAACATAGGGATTTTTTAGCAGATTATACTTATGCAATAGGTTATCCCGACGGGCTTGTTCCTACGATTTTGTCTCTTTCATGTTTAAAACAACTTCAAGCTATTTCGAAAGAAAATAGTTTTGATGTCGTAAAATGTAAAAACTATTTATTCCAATTACTTTCAAAGGATATAAATTCATTTGATGTTGAAACTTTTGTTGCTCCCGTAGATTTGCGAATAAAAAGAATTTCAATAGGAAACAGCGATTTAGGTGAGTTTATTTTTACTTCATCTTTGGTTGAAAAGTTGGGAGTAAATATTGCTTATGATGATTTGGCGAATTTTCTTTCGGAACATTCGGAAAATTTATTTTCTACAATATATACAATGTTTGTTGATATCACAGATAAGGAAATCACATCGGCAACGTATCTTCCGAAATGCACATCTTCTATAGATTTTGCAAATGTGGAAAAGATTGAAAAAATTGCTCAAGAAGTTACGGAAGTGAATTCTAAAATGCGAATTATTATCGGAAATAAATGTGAACCGATGATTCATCCAAATTTTGTAGATATTGTTAATAAATTTCTATCAAAAGGTTTTGAAGTGATTGTAGAAACTTTTGGATGTGAATTACCGGAAAATCTTAATCAGCTTGCGGATGATAATGTAACGTTTGTATTTAAAATTGATGCTGAAAATGAAAATACTTATAAGGTTGTTCATCCGAGCGGAGATTATAAAACTGTACTTAATAATTATGAGAAAGTAAAAGGATTAGGATTTAAAACTTATTTCCAAATTATAAGAACTATAGAAACTGAAAGTGACATAGAGAAATTAATAAAGAATAAACAAGAAAATATTCTAATAAAAAAATATTCTTCATATTGTAATGTTCTTGATGATAAAAAAGTTGTTGATTTATCTCCGTTGGAAAGATTTGAATGCTACCATTTACGCAGAGATTTGTATTTAGATTCTGCATTAGATGTTTATTATTGTATGTATTCGAATGAAAAAGTTGGTAATGCAGGCGAAGAGAAGCTTGTTGAACTTATAAATAAACAAAAAAAATCATTTATGTCTCATGCTCAAGGAAATATGCAAGACTTTTGTTTGAAGTGTGACGATTATTATACCTTTAATTTTTAGGATTTTCATATATGGCTAAAAGAATTGGAATTTTTTTACAGGTAAGATTGAATTCTTCGAGGATGCCGGGTAAAGCTCTTTTGAATCTTGCCGGTAAATTATTAATTCAACATACAATAGAAAGATTGTCCGTTGTACCGGCAGATGTAAGGGCGATTCTTACTACTAAAGAATGTGAAGGCGTACTGAAATATATTGCCGAAGAAAACGGGTGGGAAATTTTTTGCGGTGATTCTCAAAATGTTTTGAAACGTTTTGTTGATGCTGCTTTGTTTTTTGATGTAGAGACTATTGTCAGAGCTACCGGGGATAATCCGCTTACATCTTCAGAAATAACAATGGAAACGTTGAGTGCTTTTGATAAAGAAAATGCAGATTTGGCACATATAGCACCGGCACCTTATGGAAGCGGAGTTGAAGTAGTAAAACGTTCTGCTTTGATTAAAGCTTTAGAAAAAGCATCTATGCCGTATGAATTTGAACATGTAACGCCGTATATCTATGGTAATGAAAATGAATTTAAAATTGTAACGGCAAAATATCATAGTGAGGAAGTAGGGCGTGAAGATGTAAAAATTTCTGTTGATACTCGTGAAGATTATGAGCGTGTCAATTTTTTTGTGAAAAAACTTATGGAAAAGAAATTGAACATGACAATTCAATCTGTTGTGGATTTATGGAATAAAGTAGATTTTTCTAAAATCAGGGAAATTTTATTTATTGTTTCTGCCGGCGGACATTTTGGATTCGGGCATTTGCAAAGAATGTTTTTATTGGCTGATAAGTTATCTTCTGATTTTAATATAATTTTTTCTTTAAAAGAAAGTTGCAGTGATGCTGAAAAGTTAGTAAAGGAAAAAAATTATATTCTTTTGCCGTTTAAAGATATAGAGGAAAAAATTCGAACTAAAGGACCTTATGATCGTGTAATTGTTGATATTCGGGATACTTCAAAAGATGAAATGATGACTTATAAAACTTTTGGTCCGGTATTTAGTATTGATGATATGGGGGATGGCGGACAATTGGCATTTTGCAATATAAAAATGTTACCTTCATTAAATTCCGGATTTAAATTTAATTTTAGCGGGATTGAGTATCTGTTATTGAATTCAGAACTTAAAAAGAAAAATATAAAAACAAAGAAAGTAAAAAAAATACTTGTTACTTTCGGCGGCTCGGATCCGGCACGATTAACTAATAAGGTTTTGAATTTAATTTCAGGGAAAGGATTTGAAATTACTGCTGTAGTCGGACCTTTTTTTAGAGAAAAAATAAATAATTTTGATGATGTAAAAAATGTTTTCTCTCCGGATTCATTAGCAGAACTTATTGCAGAAACAGATTTAGTGATAACATCTTTCGGTATGACTTTAATGGAAAGTCTTTATACAAATACTCCTGTATTGATTGTAAATCCGTCAGAGTATCATAATGATTTGACAAAAAAATTTAGATATCCGTTTATGTTGACAAAGATATCAGATTTATTACCTGAAGATTTTATTAATAAAATAAATGAGATTGAAGAAGATAAAAAAGAAATTCTAAATACTTTTTTTCAATTACCTTTTGGGAAAAATATTGAGCATTTAATAAAAGTTATTGATAAGTCTTCTCCGGCTATTTCATTATGTCAGGGATGTAGTTCAGTAAATACAGAATTGATATATCGAACAGAAAAATGGAATATGTATCGCTGTAATAAGTGCGGTCTGTTTTATTTGGAGACTTTTTTACCAAATGAAAATACTTATGCCAGTGATTATTTTCTTGAAGAATATAAACAACAATACGGAAGAACTTACGAAGAGGATCGTGAAAAAATTAGGGCTTTGGCTATTCCTCGTTTAAAAATGGTTTCTAAATATGTGAAAAGCGGAAAACTTTTGGATTTCGGTTCCGGGCTGGGATTTTTTGCAGAATATGCAAAGGAAAACGGTTTTACTCCGGTATGTTATGATATTTCGAAATATGCTTGTTCTTATATCAAAGAAAAATTGGGAATAGATTCGGTTTGCGGAAATCAATCTCTATTGGAAAAGAATTCTGATAAATTTGATGTAATAAATTCATTTTATGTGATTGAACATGTAAATGATTTTAGAAAGTTATTGTTTCTTTTTGCTACACATTTAAGGAAAAACGGAGTTTTAGCTTTAGCAACTCCGAACGGAAGCGGTTTTTCAGTAAAAAGAAAATTCGCTTTATATGCAAAAAAACATCCTAATGATCATGTTTTTATATTCACGCCTAATTTATTGAAAAGGGAATTAAAAAGATTAGGATTTAAAAATATAAAAATAAGAATAACAGGAATTCATCCAGAACGAATGATTAAGATGAAATTTCTATTAAAAAATAAAATGTTTTTAAAACTGATTAATTTATATGCAAAACTTTTTAGACTCGGCGATACGTTTGAAATATATGCACAAAAAAATTAGTTTTATTTTTATAATTTTATATATATTCCAATTCGTTTCTCTTGAGGCTAAATCAGAAGATTTAGATTTATCGGGAAATATTATTCGTATAAAAAATGATTTACAAGAAATCACGATAGGTGAAGGTTTGCCATATGTGTTGGTTGATGGAAAAATTCTTTATATCAATACAGTGATAAAAAGTGATAATGATATCATTTTAGATGAGCTTTCAGCGAAGGGAAAATCATCTGAGGATAAAAGTGAAGAAGTAATAATAGCTGATACAACAGAAATTAAAGATGATATTAATGACAAAAAGAAAGAGAATGTAGATAAAATTGAAGAAAATGTACCTAAGAACATAGGTGAAGTTTATTTACATGAAATGAAACCAGATAAAATTTTGATAAATGCAATTGTTATAGATGCAGGGCATGGCGGTAAGGATGCGGGAGCGTTTAGAGGAAATTTATTAGAAAAAAACGTGACATTAAAAGTAGCTAAGAAAGTTAATGAACTTCTAAAAAATAAATTCCCGGATAAAAAAATTATTCTTACTCGTGATAAAGATGTTTTTTTAAGTTTAGATAAACGTTCGGAGATAGCCAATAATGTTTCTATAAAATATGGTTCTTCTATATTTGTTTCTATTCACGTCAATGCTTCAAAGTCTCCAAAGGCATATGGTTTTGAAACTTGGTATATTGTGGATTCTTATAAGAGAAATGTAATTGAAAAAAATAAGGTTTCTAATGATAAAGATATCAGCAGTATTTTGAATTCTATGATTAATGAAGAATTATATGAAGAATCAAAAACTTTTGCGATGAAAGTTCAAAATGCTTTAGATAAAAAAATAGGTAATGAAACTTTGAATAGAGGAGTAAAAGAAAATATATATTTTGTCGTAAAAAATTCTTTTATGCCGGCAGTTTTGGTTGAAGTTGGTTTTTTATCTAATAAACGTGAAGCAAATCAATTGACAAATGAGGCTTATTTAAATAAGTTAGCTACAGGTATAGTTAATGGAATAGGTGATTTTATAAATGAATATGAAAAATACAATGATAAGAAATAGTGTATTTTTATCTGGAATTCTTTTAGGAATATTGTTAATTTTTATTTTAATAATAAACTTTTTTTCGCATAATTCTTGTGCAAAAATCATTTTTGTAAATAAAAAAGATGGTAATTTTTCAATAGAAAATAGAAAAATTTCATCTAAAAAATATTCTGCTGAATATATTGATTATCTTGTTGATGATTTTCTATTGGGTGCAGTTTCACCGGAATTAAAGAGTTTTTTTACAAAAAATGCAAAAAGAAAGAATTCTTATATGACTAACGGAGACGTTTATTTAGATTTTAATAGTTTAACTTTTAATGAATGTGAAAATGTTTTAAAAGGACTAAATATTTTAAATAGAACTATCCGAATAAACAAGAAAATAAAATCGTTTTTTTTATCTGCAGATGGAACGTTTTATAAATATATTGGTAATTACGGATCATTGGTTAATGGTATTGGTAATGATTCTGTCTTTACTGAAAACAACATTTATATTGACAATTAAATTATTAACGAATATAATTTCGAAGATAATTTTTTTAGAATTATTTTAAATCGAAAGGAGAAAAAAATATGAAGAGAGGATTCTTCCTACTTTTAGGAGTATTAGCATTAAATACTTCTATTTTCGCAAAGACAAGTGTACTTGTCGATTTTAATCTTTTAAAAGCTGATGGAAATGGAGATCCTGAAGCAACTTCTGATGCTAGTTCGGATGAATTAACTCAGAATATGGCAACTTTGGTTGATTATTCTGGAATTGCTGGTACTAATTTTACTGAAGATGATAAGAAAATAATGAGAACTTCTTTAGCTCCTGCAAATTGGGAAGTTAAATTGAATGCTTCAGCTGCATCTGTTGTAAATAAGACTTATTCATTCACAAAAGAATGGCATACAAAATATGTTAGTGTATTGAAAAATAGTGATTCTACTGATGACTCAACAGACGATATGACTGTTTTGGGTGTAAGAATTCATTTCCCTGAATCAAACTTTAATAGTTGGGCTTTAATTCAACCTCCATTTGAAATTCCTGCTTATGAAGATGTTTGGACAGACGAAAGTGGTAAATTGAAATATGAATTGGAAACTGATGAATTAGGTAATCCTATTTATGACCGCTCAAAATTGGCAAAAGAAGATAAAGGTTCTAAATTCATCGGAAAAGGTGTTGTAAGAAACGTTGGTGTTTTGAAATCTTTGGAACTTTCTGTTTATGGTTGCCAGTTCAAAAATGCAATTTCTGTAATTTTGAAAGATCATAATGAAGTTGTAACAGAAATTCAAATGCCTCAATATTTAGATTTTGATGGATGGAGAAGAATTACTTGGACAAATCCTAACTATGTAGCTAATGTTACAGACAGAGATTTGTATGTAGTTCCTATGTACCCTGTTAGTGAACCTTACTTGAAACTTCAAGGATTCAGAGTTTACAGACAAGGTGATCAATTGGGTGGAGATTTCATCACATACTTAAAAGATGTTGTAATCACTTATGATGAAGCTTTAAATACAAGAGAAGCTCCAATCGATCATGAAGAAGCTTGGGGAATCTTGACTGACCGCCGTGAAGAAGCTAAGAAAAGAGAATTTTCTAAAATTGGTCAGTTAGAAATCTTAAGATACTTAGAAAAAGAAAAAATGGACAAATAATATTTGTTTTAATAAAAAGGCACCTGATTTTGAGGTGCCTTTTTTTATGTTCACCCAAAAACAGTTTAAAATAATTAAAGTACAACTAAAATATTTTATAAAATAGATAGTAAATTGTCTTACCTGATGAAAAGAGATAATGAGTAGATAATTAAAAGTAAATAAAAAAAGGACTGTCTAAAAAGTCTTACCAGATCTCGAAACGGGTTTCGGAAATGACATTATGACTTTTATTTATTAGACAGTCCCAAGTGTGAAGTTATTAAGTAAAAGATTTAATCAAATTCTTTAGAAACAGCTTCCAGGGCAACTTCAATTACTTTGTCCATGTCATAATATTTATAATTTCCTAATCTTCCGCCAAATATAATATTTTTGTTTTCTTCAGCTAGTTTTTTATATTTTTCATATAGAGAAGTATTTGCTTCATCATTTACTGGATAGTATGGTTCAATTCCTGGTTCCCATTCCATTGAGTATTCTTTTGATATAACTGTTTTAAGTTGTGTACCAAATTCAAAATGTTTGTGTTCTATTATTCGTGTATATGGGATTTCTCGTTCTGTATAATTGACAACGGCATTTCCTTGATAATTTTCAGTATCTAATACTTCTGTTTCGAATTTAACAGTACGATATTGAAGATATCCAAACTTATATTTAAAGAATTCATCTATTCCACCGGTGAAAACGATTTTATTTGAAATATCAGGATTTTGTTTAATAAAATCGAAATAGTCAGTATTTAAAATAACTTCTATTCCGGTAAGCATTTTCTCTATAATTGAAGTATATCCTCCAATAGGAATTCCCTGGTAGCGTGCATTAAAATAATTATTATCATATGTAAAACGCAAAGGAAGTCGTTTTATTATAAAAGCTGGTAGTTCGTTACAATTTCGTCCCCATTGTTTTTCAGTGTATCCTTTTATTAATTTTTCATAAACATCTTTACCTACAAGTGATAAAGCTTGTTCTTCTAAATTTTTTGGAGAAGTAATATTAAGGTTAGCTATTTGTTTTGCAATTTCATTTTTAGCTTCTTGCGGAGTTTTAATATTCCACATTTTACTAAATGTATTCATATTAAAAGGCAAGTTATATATTTCATTTTTATAGACTGCTATTGGACTGTTAATATAGTTATTAAATTCAGTAAATTGATTAATATAATCCCAGACTTTTTTATTTGATGTATGGAAGATATGGGCACCGTATTTATGAACCTGGATATCTTCAATTTTTTCAGTATAGATATTACCTGCGATATGAGGACGTTTGTCGATAACAATGACTTTTTTTCCTCTTTTTGTGGCTTCATGTGCAAAGATACTTCCAAACAATCCTGCACCGACAATTAAATAGTCATATTTCATTTTTTGCTCCTTAAATAAAAAAAATATTTTCAATATTATCTAATTGAATATTTAATAAATCAGAACGAATATTTGCAACATCTTTTGGTAATTGATGATATTTTAATCCATTATTAACACAATCTGTTGCTGTATAATTGTAATCTTTTTTTCCGATTACGGTAATTTTACTGCAGTTACAGCGTAAAAGTAATTTTATGCATAAAAGTAATTCGTTGTCTATAATTTCGAAGTCATTTGGCATGCATGAAGAAAAATCGACAATTAAATCACTTTCATGTGTTGAAAATATATTTGAAGTTACAATTCTTCTAATACTGTAATCAGAATCAAAATCTCTTGCAGAAGAGATAAAGCGATAATCAATTTTGAAATTAAAATTAGTATTTCTTTCAATACAAAAAATAATTTTATTCTTTGTATTTTTTATTAACGATGCTTGTTGTTCTGTAAGTATATTTGAACTTATAATAAAAATTTCTTTTTCTGAAATTTTTTTTGAAAGATAGTCGATTGTTTTACTGTCATCTAAAGGGTTTCTGCATAAATAATTTGTATATATTTTTTGAGCCATTTCGGTAGAAAAAATAGGTTTATCGTCTTCTGGGATAGAAGATAAAACTTCATTGAAAGTTGAAATATCTAAAGTTCCTCTACCGGCAAAATAACTGGCATAATTTGGATGACAATGATTTGTTGCGGATAGATAAAAAGGTAGAGAATATCCCCAAAAATTTTTAGCATATATTTCATTTAAGTATTTATCTACTATTTCAAGCATTGGAGTAATTTTATAGTTTTTCCCGAAATATTCATTCATATATTCTGCAAATAACTCTAAATGCAAGTTGCCGGCGCCGCGTCCCATTCCCCAAACACATCCGTCAATGATTAAATCTCTTTGCATATTTAATTCAGTCATAGCTTCAGCATTACCGAAAGCTTGTTGAAAGTTATTGTGAGAATGATATCCCAAGGCGATTTCTTCTTTTAAATTGTGATCTGCCAATTTTACCAGACGAAGGAAGTCTTTCTTTTTTATATCTCCGAGAGTGTCTACAATATAGAATGCAAAAGGTGTTAATTCATTGAATCGATATATCAGTTCAATAAATTCTTTATCTGAATATCCATCAGCATCTACTGGTTGAACGAATAATCCGTATCCAAGTTTTTGAACTTGGCGACAATATTCGTATCCTTCTTCTATTTTGTGTTTTTTAAAAATAACTCTTAGATAATCAACGGAATTTTCTTTTCTATAAGATAGTTTTTCCAGTGGAATCGGATCGCTCATATCAATCATGCCTATATAAGACGTATTTTCTTTTTTAGGGGTAATAACTGATGAAAAACTATCGTTATCCGGGAAAACAGAACGTTCTTTTTGATAAATGCAATTACGCATGAAACCGACTTCGATAAATTCGATACCGGCTTCTGCAATTTTATTGCAAATCCCCCGGATTGCTTCATAACCGAATTCCCAATTATTTATATATCCGCCGTCACGTAATGTACAATCCATTAATTTTATAGTTCGCATTGTTTTTCCTTAGCTATGAAAATAAGTACATAATTGAGAAAGTTCATTTATGTATATATCCGACGGATATTTTATTTTATCAGGATTTGTATTGAAATAGGCACTGTAACAACCAAAATTTTGTGCCATCAGAATATCGCTTTCGTATGTATCGCCGACCATTAAGAGTTGATTAGGTTTTAAATTATATTTATGGCAAATTAATTTAAGCATTTGCGGATTAGGTTTTCCGACTACAATATCTGCTGTTCGATTTGAACAATATTCTATAGGGGCGACCATTGCAGCACAACCTGGAAAAAGTTTATTATTTTCTCCTGGGAAATATCGTTCTTTATTACAAGCGATTATATGTTGTGCTTTTAATGCAATTGAAAATGCATTAGTGAGTTCTTTATAAGAAAAGCTAGGGTCATAACCGATAACAAGGTTTTTCGCATTTTTACTATTAGTATTTGTAAAACCGGCATTTTGGAATTCTTCTTTTAAACCATCTGACCCGCAAATATAAATATCCGTTAATTCTTTATATAAAGAATATAAAACAGCCATATATCCGGATGTGAATATTTCATCAATAGAACATTGTATCTCTAAGTTTTGTAATTTATTTCTGATTTGTGCTCGTGTTTTAACAGAGTTATTAGTTAAAAATAGAACTTGTATTCCATTTTTTCGCAGTTGATTAACTGTATATGCGGCATTTTGTACAGGAGTATCAGCACAATACAAAGTTCCGTCTAAATCAAAAATTACAGTAGTTACAGAGTCAAACATATTTTATTTCCGAATGTGGGTATATCATGTTTTATAATTAAAAGCAAATTTGAATCATATCAATTTAATATTGAAGATTGATAAAGCTTGAAAAAATAAGGTTATTATATTATTTATCGTTTCGGAGTTTATATGAAATTAAAAGTATTTTTATCTGTTCTATTAATTATAATGTTTACGGGATGTCAAGTAACCGTACAGGAAACCGTTATTGTACCTAAATCATCAGATGCTCTATTATCTAAAATAGAAATCTTTAATGGAGAAAAATTACTTGATATAAATTTTAGCAGTACAAAATATAAATATATGTATGTATTGCAAGAGGAAGAAGGTAATTCGGAAGTTTCTCTAAAATATGAGAAAACAAATCCTTTTTCTAAGGTTTATTTAAACAAAGAAAAATTGGAGTTAAAAAAAGATTCAAGTAATTATTTCGATATAACCGTTATTTCGGAAGATTCAAAAGTGACGAATGTTTATAAAGTAAATATTTTTTATTATGACTTAAAAACATCATCGATGTTAAAAGATTTTTCTGTAAATGAACAAAATATAGAAGGATTTGCACCTGATTATTATAATTATAAAATTAATTTAACCGGAGAGTCATTTATTCCTAATTTTTTTTCGGTTTCGGAAGATGCGACAATTGCTTGTGTAGATTCTGACGGAAATCAATATTTTTCGAATAATTCATATAATTGGGGAAACAAAACAAGTCTTACTCTTACAGTTACTGTTACTTTAAATGGTAAAAAGTCTGTCTATTCTTTTGAATTGAACAAAATCCAAACAGATATTATTTCTGATATATTTCATAATTTTTCAGATATGTCTGCACAGTTTGCAGCCGACGGTTATACAACGGTGATTGCCGGAGACAGTTTGTCCGTAGGTTTCGGTTTTTTGGGTTCTAGACTTACCGATGCGTGGGATAGTTATTCCGGAATCTTATCATGGAGTCATATGGTGCGTGATGCAATTCATCGTAATGATGCCGGTTTTGTTTATGCAGATGAACTTCTTGATAAGGGGAAAATAAAAAAAGGTGATTCTATAAAATTTACACGCTGGTGGTCTGACGGACGTACAAATCCTACATCTTCTTATTATATGCCTTTTAATAATCGAAATGTATATTTTTATAATATTTCAACTACAGATGAAATATCTTTTAAGATTAATAATACTAATGCAACAACTGACAAGGCTGTTTTTTATTTTGCAAGAAATCCGGGTGATACGGCTTGTAGTTTTAAAGTTAAGCTTAACGGAACAGACGTAAATGTGAAAGTAAGCGATCAAACGTGCCGTTCGTTAGAAGTTGATACTGTTGATTTGACAGGCAATAAAGCTTTTCCAGGTGATGATTCGTATTTAGCAAGAACTTATAAGAAAAATTTTTATAGTGGACGTGAGTTGGTTGTAGTTGAGATATCTGATTTAAAAGAAGGTGAAAATAAAGTAACTTTAAATTCTTTTGCAAATACAAAAAGTAAAGCAACTTGTGGTTTTTTTCTGTTAGGTTGCGGAACTAAGTATTCGCCTGTTTATTTAAACGGCAGAAGCGGTGCTACAAGTGATTTTTATATCGATACAGATGTAGGCTATGGAGCTTTTAATCAACGTTTATGTGTTCCGAAAGGGAGTGAGCGGATCGCTCCGGATTGTTTAATTTGGATAATAGGTGCAAATGACAGTGTAAATGGTGGCGGAACAGGGAATAACGGAAAGGATGATAAGGGGAAAAGTAAAGGAACGGTGGCGGTAGAACAATATAAAAAGAATTTAGATACCGTCTTAGCTACATTAAGAAAAAAGAATCCCAAAATGCAAATTATTTTACTTTCTTCGCCTGTATGGGGGACTAAAGCTTCGAATGATGATCCAAACTATGAAACTCGTCGCAATTTATTATTGCAATATGCGGAAGCAATGAAAAGTGTTGCTGATGATTACGGAGCAATGTTTTTAAATAATATTCATTTGCTTGATACTTTACCGGTAAACGAAGCTTCTGATACCGAAGCTGCTGTTTATTGGAGAGCTGATGAAATCCATTTCAGTCGTTTTGGCCATACAGTTTTAGCAAAGAATTTATTGTCAAAACTTATGCCGTTAGGTATTTATCCTAAGGATATGATTGATGCTGAAAAAATATATTGTGAGGGAACAGTTTATCAGGAGAAAAAGTAGATGGGATTAACAGGAAAAATCTTAGTATCTTTATTGCTATTATTTATAAATATTCAAACTTTTGCGGAAATTAAAAAGGTTTTGAGTTTAGAAGATCTTCAAGATTTTGCTTCAGATTCAATGTTACAACCGGATGGCAGTATTATTTTTGATGGGAAAAAAGATTATTTAAAAATGGATAATCCTGCGATTAACAGTGAATCAATGGCTGTCTATATGAAATTTAAATTAACATCTTCAAATTTTTTGAATAGAACAATAGAGCTTATAAATACTGCAGATGTGGGCGTGGAAGAAGATAGTTTTGGAAATTGGGGACTTTCAGTTAATTATACAAAAAATGGAATGTGGATTGTTTCTAAAGATTCTAAATATGCAGAGGTGATTAATAGCGGTGCCAATTTTAAATTCATAATAGATGAAATTTATGAGTTGTATGTTTATTTGGATAGCGAAATGATTCGTATATATGTTGACGGAAAATGTGTTGCACAAAAGAGATTGCCATATGGTTATTATTATGAAGCAAAAAATTTATATATAGGTGCCGGGGTATTGGCCAATTCATATTCAGGGATGCAATTGTATGATTGTAAGCTTTTTACCGGAAAACAAACAAAAGAAGAAAGTGAAAGATTATCGTTTGATGGAAATTCAGTTACCGAAAATAAAGCAATCATTGACATGAGTGATTTACAATTTTTTAATCGCGGGAAATTAGAATTAAAACAAGATGTAAGAATTAAAAGTGGTAAATGTATAACACTAATCAATCCGATGAAAAAAACAAATTCATTTGGTGTATATTTTGATTTTACATTTAATGCAAAAACTCAAATATTAAAAAATACTTTAGAGTTTTTTAATACAACAGACTCCATGCCTGAAATTATGGGTAAATGGGGACTTTCCCTCAATTATGATAAAAATGGTTTGTCTTTACTTACAAAGAGTAATGTAGGGACAGTTATAATAAAAACAGGAGTGTTTTTCAGAGAAAATGAAAGATATTCAATGTTTGTATATATAGATAATTGCGATGTTTATATTTACGTAAACGGTAAATGTGTAAAACATTCGGTGAATACTAATGCTTTTTATAAAGATGCAACTTATTTGCATGTAGGTGCCGGAGTTCTTGTGAATTCTTATGTTCCTATGACGTTGCATGATTTTAAATTGATTAATAAAACATTAGAAAATAAAAAAGAAGTGGATGAAATGTTGCCTTCTTTGATGACTAGTGAAGATGAAAAATTGAATGCAACTGTGATTGCGAAAGATAATAAAAAAGAAGATTTTTCTTTCCGAATAAAAAATAAAGAAAATTATTTTTTAGCAGGTGCAATTGCTTCTTATGCAGTTTCGGCAGTGGCTTTTACATTTATTCCGGTAAGCTTCGGTATTTATGGTTATAATAATTTTATTTATCAAGAGAATCTATCAAGACATAATAATGCTATATATCAATCAGAATTAGATTTATATTATAAAGAAATGCAACGCAGTTCTTTTAATGCAAATGCTGCTTTGACTGCCGGAATAATATTGATTCCTGTTTGTGCATCAACATTAACCTCCGGGATTATTCTCACAGTGATTTATCAAAAATTAAAAATTGAACATTTACCGAAAGTTGCATTTGGTTATACTCCGAATCAAGCCTGTATAGTGCAATTTTCAATGTCGCTGTAATTGAGGGAAAATTATGAAAAATAAAATATTCTTTTTTGTTATTTCATTGTTTTTGCTTGTTTCTTGTGAATTATATAAAGATTTGCCGGAAAGAAAAGTCCTTTTATTGACAGATGTTCCGGAAGTGAAGGTGGATATTACTCCTGAAAATTATAAATACGGACAGCGAATATGTCTTACTTGTGAAGATTCAGATGCTGTGATTTTTTATACAGTTGACAGCAGTATTCCTAATGAAAATAATTTTGCCGGTGCTGATAAAGGAAGTATTTATATTTCGAATGTCAGTGATTTAATCATAAAAGCTGTTGCAAAGAAGAATGGTTATTCTTCCGATATTTTGGAATTAGATTATTCTTCCGATGCGGATTTGTATTTGGAAGATGCAGGACAAGGCTGGATTTTAAAGTATTATGACGGAAGAATTTTAAAATGTACGGGGAAATCTTCGAAAGTTACTTGGATGAATAATGAAAACTTTTCAGGATATTCTTTATATGAAGATTCTTTTAATATTAATGATTTGAAAAATGGCAAGTGGCAAGATACGGAAGGTAATAATTTTATTTTCAGAGACGGTAAAATTTTGAAATCATGCATTCTGATAAATGGAAATACAATCATTTATAAACAAGATATGATGTTGATTGAAAACGGAATTAATGGATATAAAAATTATTATTCCGGTGACGCTGTGTATTATCCTGGAGTTATAGGAACTTCAGCACAGGGGGCTTTTATAATTCTTTATGATAAAAATATTTTTCAATACAATAACAAGAGTAAAATAATTCAAGATAATTTTTCTGTAACAGATACTAAAATTGTTTTAAAAAATGTTACTACAGGGACAATTCCCGAAGACGGAATATTTAAATTTGGAAATCTTATTTATCAACGATTAGATAAGGATAAATATGAATGGGTGACAAATGATTACTTGCAGATGAGTGATATTATAGGGGATTGGAAATATAGTAGCTGGACTATGACTTTTAAAAGCAATGGTTATTATACTTTTAATCAAGGTGGTAATCCTGCAACAAGGAGATATCATTTGTATGGTAAATATTTAGTTCTTGACGGTATCGGCGGAAGTTATGTTTATGATAAGTTGAAAAATATAATGACTTTTATTAATTCTGGTTCACAATTCGTATACACAAGAAAATAATTATATTTTGAAGGGAGTTATAAAATGGAAGAAAATGAAAAAAATATGGATGGGAAAAAGGCAAAAATAAACAATTGGATTGAAAATATTTTAGTCTTCGTGGTTATTCCGCTTGTTTTATTTTTGTTGTTTTTGTGTCCGAGTGTAAACATGAAAAGTAGTAAAGGGAATTTATTGCTTGGACAATGGAAAAGGGAAAGTCAAAAATTAGAATTTTATGCAGACGGAACATATTCATTAAATAATAAAAAAGGCAAAGTAGAACGTAAAAGTAAAAAAGAAATTAACCTTACTGCTCATGGGTTATTTACTTTAAAAGAAAAGGAAAATCGATTGGAGTTTACTGATAAATCCGGAAAAGTTTTTAAATGGGACAGAGATAACTTGTCTTATCCCGGAGTTTGGGTTGCAAAAAGCCAATCTGTACTAGCTTTTACAAAGAAAGATTATTTATATTATAATAAAAAAGATAATCCAAACGGAAAATATACTGTAAAAAACGCCGTCGTGACTTTAGATAAAGTTGGTGCACCGGGAAAATGGAGTGGAGCAGATTTATCTTGGGGAGGCAATAATGTTTATACCAAAGTTTTGGATAAGACTATTTTAAAATTAGATAAAAAGATAATATTAGGCAGTTGGCAAACAAGTAATAATAGAGTTTTAACATTTTATGATGACGGAACTTATACTTTTCCTGATAATTCTAAACCTCGTAAAGCTTATCACCAAACAACTTGTGGTGTGTTATTGGATGGAATACCCGGTGTATTTGTGTTGACATCAGATAGTACCGGAGCTTGGTGCGGTTCAAGTGGCGGTAAGCCGTTAGATTATGTGAAAAAATGATTTTTATCGAGCTGTTCATTTTGAAATGGGCAGCTTTTTTTATTTTTGAATTGACTTTTAGATTACAAGCTTGAATTTTTTTGTCCATTAAAGTATTATGCGTGCCAAAAAATAGGCTCTTATTGAATAAGGATAAATCAGATGCAGGATCAAATTAACAGTATCAAAGAAAAAGTTGCAACTTTGATAAAAAATGCAGTGCATTCAAAAGAATTAGAAGAGATTAGAATTAATTTTTTAGGTAAAAAAGGTGAGTTTACGACCCTTTTAAAATCTCTCGGAAGTATTTCAGCTGAAATGCGTCCAAAAATAGGTGCAATGGTAAATGAGGCAAAAGCCAAAATTGAAAAAGATTTAGAAAAAGCTGTTGCAGATTTAAAACGCAAAGAATTAGATTTACAATTTGAAAAAGAAAAAATAGATGTAACTCTACCTGGAAGAAAACCGCAAATAGGAACAGCACATCCTCTAACTATAATTCAAAATGAGATTGAAGATATTTTCTTGGGATTAGGTTTTTCAATAGAAGAAGGTCCGGAAATTGATACAGATTTTAATACTTTTCAAGCATTAAATTTTCAAGATGATCATCCGGCAAGAGATGCTCAAGATACTCTTTATGTAAATAAGGATATTCTTTTTAGAACACATACATCTCCGGTTCAGGCAAGAACAATGCAAAAAATGCATCCGGAACCTGTACGTATAATTTGTCCTGGACGTGTTTTCAGACGAGATGCTATTGACCCGACACATTCTCCGCAATTTCATCAGATAGAAGGATTACTTGTGGATCGAGATGTAAAATTCTCTGATTTAATGGGAATTTTGGAAATTTTCGCAAAAAAACTTTTTGGTAATGACAGAAAAATTCGATTACGCCCATCTTTTTTCCCTTTTACTGAGCCTTCAGCAGAGGTAGATGTGAGTTGTATATTTTGTAATGGTAAGGGCTGTTCATTTTGTAAAGGTTCCGGTTGGCTTGAAGTTTTAGGTTCCGGAGCGGTGCATCCGAATGTTCTCAGAATGGGGGGATATGACCCAGAAGAGTTTACCGGATATGCTTTTGGAATGGGATTAGAACGTATTACAGAACTAATTTATCAAATTAATGATATCCGTTATTTTTTTGAAAATGACGTTAGATTTTTAAAACAGTTTAAATAAAAAAAGGAAAACAAAATGTTAGTTTCTTTGGATTGGTTACGTGAAATTACTACGATAAAAAATACAGATGAGGAAATAATTGAAAATATTCCTCAAAACGGATTGGAAATAGAATCAGTTTGCAAAACAGGTATAGGAAAGCAAAATGTTGTTGTCGGGGAAGTTCTTAGTAAGAATAATCATCCGGATAATAAAAAATTGTTTATTGCCGAAGTTGATTGCGGAAAATTTGGAAAAAAGCAAATCATTACAGATTTGGAATGCGTAAAGGTAAGTGATAAAGTTTTAACGGCTTTGGACGGTGTTGTTTTAGCAGACGGAAAAACCGTTAAATGTGCAGATTTTAAAGGAGTTAAAAGTGAAGGCTTTTTTGTAAGCTGGGAATTAATCGGTTTTTCTTTTAAATCTCCGGATCCTATTTTTATAGAAGCGTCTGTTGAAAACGGGACTCTTTATGATGATATATTACCTTTTAATGATACTTTGATTGATATTGAATTAACTGCAAATCGTGGTGATTGTTTAGGAATGAAAGGTATTGCTACAGATATAAAAGCTCGTTTTGATGCAGATTTAGTTCCTTTTGACTATAACTACGAACAATGTAATGTAAAAGTAGAAGATGAGGTTGAAGTAAATATTGAGACAGAGGATTGTTTTAGATATTGCGGAGCCGTAATAAAGAATGTGAAGATTGAACCTTCGCCTATGTGGATGCAATTGCGTCTTGTAAAAGCAGGAATTCGTCCTATAAATAATATTGTAGATATTACTAACTACATATTGTATGAAATGAATCAACCGTTACATGCTTTTGATTATGATAAACTGAGTTCTGTGAACGGTAAGAAAAAAATTATAGTTCGAAATGCATTAGAAAATGAAAAACTTACAACTCTTGACAGAATAGAAAGAGATTTAATTGTTTCTGATATTGTTATAGCAGATTCAGAAAGAGGTCAATGTTTGGCAGGAGTTATGGGGGGCGAAAATAGCGAAGTTACTGATAAAACTGTAAATGTATTTTTAGAATCTGCATTTTTTAGACCGGTGAATATTCGTAAAACATCCAGAAGATTGGGATTGCGTTCTGAAGCGTCATATCGTTATGAGCGTGAAATAGATCGAAAAAATGTTGATATGGCATTAAGACGTGCTTTATATTATTTTGATAAATTAAAAGTCGGAGAAATTTCTTCCGGAATTGTAGATGTTTATCCTCAGAAATATGAAGATAAAATAATAAAAACTTCAACATCATGGATTAATGGTAAATTAGGAACAGAGTTAACATCTATAGAAATAAAGAATATATTAGAAAAATTGTTATTTAAAGTTAATTCTATTGATGACGAACTTGAAATAACAATTCCGTCTGCAAGAAATGACATTTCAATTAAAGAAGATATTGCTGAAGAAGTTGCTAGAATTTATGGTTATAACAAAATAAAACCTACATATTATCCGTCGAAAACTGCTGGCGTACGTACTGCAGAGCAGAAAAATACTAAGAAACTTCATGCAGTAATGATGAATTGCGGATTATCTGAAATTAAAAATTTTAGTTTTGTCGGAAAATCTTTGTTCGATAAAATGTGTCTTCCGGAAGATCATTATTTTAGAAAATCTGTAATGTTACAAGTGCCTTTAACTGAAGATTGGGCAGGAATGAGAAACAGTTTGATTCCAGGAATAATAAGAACTGTAGCTTTTAATGTGACTCGTCAAAATAAAAATTTATCTTTATTTGAGATTGGTAATATCAGTGTGCCTTCAGACGAATTACTTCCTTATGAATATAAATATGCCGGGATAGCGTTAGCTGGAAATAAATCAGATAAATCTTTTTGTGAAAATGCAGTAAAATATGATTTCTACGATTTAAAAGGTTGTTTTGATACAATATTTGAGCAATTTAATGTGAAAGTTTCTTATAAAGCAATTAATGAATGTTTCTTTCAAACATATCAACAAGCTGAAATTATTTTGGATGGTAAACGTATTGGTTGTTTAGGAAAACTTCATCCGGAAATTGCTAAAAAATTTGATATTGATGTAGATACTTTTATAGGTGAAATTGATACTTCGATTCTTTTTGCAGCAGCTGTGAATAATATTATTTTTACGGAAATTCCTAAATTTCCTTCATCAGAAAGGGATATTGCAGTTGTTGTAAAAGATGATATTTTAATTGATTCTATTTTTTCTGTTATCAATGATTTAAATCTTCCAATATTACAGAATGTAAAAGTTTTCGATATTTATAAAGGTGATAAGGTTGCAAAAGGACACTATTCAGTAGCAATTAAACTTTTGTTTAATAAAATAACGTCAACGTTGAAAGATTCTGAAGTTGAAGAAGCCACTAATAAAATACTTGAAGCATTAAATTCTAAATTAAATGCAGTCTTGAGGTAAAATAGAATGTTGGAGCAAGTATTTTTTATTTCAATGGAAGGTAGAAGTGATTTCCTTATAGAAAATTTTCAAGTAAGGGAAGATGTTCCGTTGCCGGTATTAGCTTCTTCTGAAAATTTATCTAAAGAAGATATTACACCTGATAATATAATCTTAGGAATGTTTCGTGTAATTCGTGATAATGAAAATGAGGAAAACATCGACTATTATCGTGATTTTATTTATACGGTAAAACCTGATATTGATGCTCAATTGACAAGTGCAGCTTTAGAAGCTGAAAATAATGGAGATTATGCAGAAGCAATTGATATTTATACAGGACTGTTGCGTTTGAATTCTGATTCTCCGGAACATTTATTAAATATTGCGGTTTGTTATAATGAGTACTCTCTTTATTTATTTGATAAAGGGAAGGAAGAACTTGCTTTGCAGATGGAAGAATTGGCTTTTAAATATTTTAAATTACTTGATGATTTACCGGAAAAAAATGATCGTATTTATTATTATCTCGGTCGTTTTTATTTAAGTAAAGAAAATTATGAAAAGTCAATTGATTATTTTAAAGAATTTATAAGTTTAACAGACGATGACGAACGTAAGAAAGAAGTTTTGGATGCATTAAAAATGATTCAGTCATTGGGGGTGTTAAATGAAGATTATCGTTATGCTCAAGAGCTTGCCGAAGCTGATAAAGATGAAGCAGCACTTGAGAGTGTTGATAAATTTTTAGAGAAATATCCTTCGAACTGGAATGGTTATCATTTAAAAGGTTTTATTCTAAGAAAATTAGAGCGTTATGAAGATGCTGTTCTAAATTTTCAAAAAGCATTGAATTTTAATGGTAATGAAGTCGATTTATATAATGAACTTGGTCTTTGTTATATGAATTTAGGGAATTATAATAAATCCGAATTATATTTTGCGAAAGCATTACGATTCAATTCTGATGATATTTCAATTTATTATAACTTGGCAATTCTTTCTTATCATAAAAAAAATATGAGTGAAGCATTAAAGTATTGTGAAATTATAAATGAATTTAATCCTAATGATTTGAAAGCAAAAGATCTGGTTAATCTTATAAAAAATAGTGGAGAATTAAATGCTTTATAATCAAATTATTCCTGAAGAAAAAATCGAAAAATTAAAACGAAAAAATATTATTGCAGAGAACGATCGAGTTACATTATTTTTTGATAGTTCAACTTTTTTAACTGTAAAAAAAGGTATTGTTTGTACTGAAGATTTTTTAATCTGTTTCGACTCTAAAGTTATCGAAAAATATTCTTTTAATGATATTGTTTCATTGAAATTTAAGGAAATAGATAAGGAAACTTATACTTATAAAATATTTTTAGAATTAAAAAATAATGAGGAGAAAGATATTACTCCTAAATCAGCATCTAATGATGAAATGAAATTAATTGTTGATATTTTTAATAAAAATATTTTACGTCGGTAAACTAAAATTGCAAAATCTTATTTGACAGTATAAATCAGATAGAATATATTTGATTTAATAATCTTAATATTACAGAGGTAAAAGAATGAAATCAGAGTGGGTGAACCCTTTTATTTCAAATGCTATAGATGTTTTTGAACAGATGGCGAATATTAATCTAGAAAGAAGTGATTTAAGTTTAAAAGAAGACCCGACACCGTCTAATGAGATTTCCATTATTGTAGGAATTGCAGGTTTTATTCAAGGTCAAGTTGTATATAGTTTAAAGCTTCATACAGCTCAGAGAATAGCTCAGGCTATGGCTCCTAAAACAATCTCAAAAATTGATAATGATTTTATTGAATCTTCTATTGCTGAATTGGCTAATATCATAACAGGAAGAACAACTATCCAATTATCAGGACAAGATAAGGTTTTGCACATAACACCTCCAACTATTATTCTTGGAAGGGATTTTTCTATTAGTTTTGTGAAATTAAAAACTATATCTGTAAATTTATCATCTCGTTTTTGAACTTTAGAAGTTAATATTGCAATTAAAGAAAGTTAATAAGGACTTCTTGAGTGGAGAAAAATCAAGATAATAATTTCAAGTTTTCAAACATTTTTTTTCTGGTTCCTTTGTGCTTAATGTTAGCATGGGGAGCCGGATCTTTTTTTTCGGCTTTTATTATTAATTATAAATATATAACTAATGGTTTTGTCATATTTTCGTTTCTTTGTAAGTTGGCAATGTCATTTTTGATATTTTATTTTGTTAAGAATCTTTTCTTTAGCAATAATGATAAGAAGAAATCTATTTTAGATTATAGAAGATTTTGTTCTTTTGTTGGGTATGGAATTGTTATTACCTATGTTTTTTATTCTTTTCCGAGAATTGTTGCTGAATATTATGAAAGAGAAAATAATCTATTCTACATTACTGTAGATTTTTTTATAGTTTTATTTTTAACTGCTTTACCGGTTATTTTATATGTTTTTTTAAAGAATAACAAAACTAAGATGGTTCTTGGCGGTTATTCTGAAAAAGATATTGAGTATGAACTAAAAATAAAACGAGATAAAGAGTTTAAAAAAAAGGAAAATTTAAAATTAAAGAAAGAACGTAATTTTTTTCAAAATCTTTGGTATGACTGGCTTGATATTATATTGCAAGCTGTTTTAATTGTAATGTTAATTAACCAGTTCTTATTTCAAATGTATGTAATACCTTCAGAGTCAATGGTACCAACCTTTTTGAAAGGTGATATGGTTGTTGTTGATAAATTTATATATGGTTCTCAAATACCTTTAACTCAATGGAAAATCCCTTCTTTTTTTTCACCTAAAGTAGGTGATGTTGTTGTTTATTTAAATCCAGAAACTTATGATAAAAAATCGGATGTTTATTTTAAGAATATTTTTGCACGTATTTTTCAACCTTTTTTATATAGATTATCTTTTACAAGAATAGATATTGACAAGAAAGATAATGGAGATCCGAAGGAACGTTTTATTGTAAAGCGTATGATTGCAGGAAGTGGAGAAAAAATTTGTATTTTAAATAATGATGTCTATAAAAAAAAGAAAGACACTTCATGGGAAAAAATGTCAGTTTCTTCTAAAGAATATGGGAGTGTTAATTTGTATTATGAAGATAATGCAGGTATGGATGCTCAAAAGATGACAAAAGAAATTCGACTTTTATTAAATGAGGCACAAGAATGTTTCTCCTCAAAGATGAAAAATGAAGCTTCTTTAATTCAAGAACTAAAAAATAAGAAAAAATATTTTCTGTCTTATTTGACTAATGAAAATAAGCTACAAAATTTTATTGCAGGATTATCTGATTATTTATTGGAAAATAGAGCATATTTTGAACAAGTGAAAAACTCTGTAATAATTCCGTTTTTTATAAACTCAGAAAAAGCTTATTATCAATTATCAGAGAGTGATTATAGAGATAATGAAATAAAATTAAATAAAGGGCTTTCTGAATACGATTTTGTTGCAGTTTATCGGGCTTTAGCAAATGTTTATGAAGAATTAAAGAAAATTGAGACTGTTTCTGATATGGTAATGAGAGATGATGTTGTTCATTTGAGTGATGAATCGCCTTATACTGCTTATATGAAATCATTAAATGTTATATATAAAATAGAAATTTTAACGTTATTAAATACTTTTTTGGAAAATAATGAAATTAATTATCAACTAATAAATGAACAGAATCGGAAAACTTTGAAATTTTTATCAATTTATATTGATGGTTTTGAAATGGTTTCTAGATCTGCATCTTGGGAAAATCCGGAATTTTATTCTTTTTTTGAATTGAGTCAATTACCAGATTATCCTTCTGAAGGTTATATGGATAAAGATGAATATTTCCTTTTAGGAGATAATCGATATAATTCGTTGGATTGTAGATTTGGAACAGAACAGAAAATTTTTAATTTGGATTTAGAAGACAATGGTCTTTTTACGAAAAAAGTTAAACTTTCGTGGAATGCGCATACAATAAATAAAAATTTTATTTTAGGAAAAGCCAGAATAACTTATTTTCCTTTTAATAGAATGGGGATTATTAAATAATGAGTACTTATCACTATAAAAAGAAAATTAAAAAAGGGAAAATATTTAAAGATGTTATTTTGATTTATTGTATTACTGTATTATTTGTTTTGTTATTTAATTCACTTTTACTACAAGCATTTAAAATTCCTACAACATCAATGGAGCCTTCTTTAAAAGAAGATGTCAGAATTCTAGTTGATAAATTTTCTGTAGGTCCTAAATATCCATTGAGTGATAAAAGAATTTTTGATGCTACAGAATCGCAAGTTCAAAGAGGGGACATAATTGCGTTTTATTCGAACGAATATTACAATAAAGGTGCATTTTACAGAGCTGTTACTACATTTCTTTATACTGTAAGTTTTACTTTAATAGATATTCCGTCTTTAACTAAGCATTATGATTCTTCTGTTTATGTTAAAAGGGTAGTAGGTGTACCCGGAGATAAAATTAAATTTCGATTGATAAATGATGAAGTAATTTTAACAATAAACGGAATGCCGGAAAAGGAAATAATTCCCAAAGAATATCAAATAGTTAGTGAAAATAGATTTAATTCAAAATTATTAACTACAATGATTATTCAAAATGAATATATATTAAAAGAGAATGAGTATTATGTTTTAGGTGATAATAGAATTTGTTCTTCAGATTCTAGAATATGGGGAAGTGTTAAAAAAGAACAAATTTTAGGTAAAGTAATTTTTAAATACTGGCCGCTTGATTCGTTTGGAGTTGCAAAATAAAGCCTGAAATAAAACATTTATATATTCATATCCCATTTTGTTATTCTAAATGTCATTATTGTGCTTTTTATTCTCAGCTAGACTTTTCTGCAAACTTGCAAAATGAGTATTTTGTAGCTTTTAAGAAAGAATTCTATTCATATTTAGAAAAATATTCCATTGTTCCTAAAACAATTTATGTAGGTGGTGGGAATCCTGGTTGCGTGCAATCTTTATTAGAAAAAATTCTTTCATTTTTAAATGATAATCTTGATTTTAAACATCTTGCTGAATTTACAGTGGAGTGCAATCCGGTAAATGTTAATAGAAAATTTGTTTCGGTTTTGATTAAAAATAAAGTTTCTCGCATTTCTTTGGGAGTACAAACTTTTGATGAAAAGAGTTTATTGAAAATCAACAGAATACGGCAAAATAACGAAATTGTGGAAAATGCGTTGTATTTATTAGGCGATTTAAAAAATGTATCTATTGATTTGATAAATGGCCTACCTGAAGTGAATTATGAAAATGAACTAAAGAGTCTTGATAGGTGTTTGAGAAATTATAAGAATCTAAACCATATCTCATTTTATGATCTTACAATAGATGAAAATGCGTATTTTTCTCTGCATAGAAAAGAATTTTCTTTCCCTAAAGATGACGAAATATTTCTTTTTGAGCAGAGTATAGAGAAATTATTGAAATCGAACAATTTTATTAAATACGAAATATCAAATTGGGCACGTAATTCACAAGTATCTCACCATAATTTGGCTTATTGGAATTATGAAAATTATTTAGGATTGGGAGCTTCTGCACACAGTAAAATAGATAATTTGAGAATTGAAAATAAAGCAGATATAAAAACTTATATTAACGAAAGAAAAATTGATGATGTTTATATATTGACTGAAAAAGAAAGTCTTGAAGAAATGTTGTTAATGGGATTGAGAACAATATATGGAATATCAAAAAAAAGTCTCAAGAGGAAGTGCGGAAAAGAAGAAAATTTTAATAAATTGATTTTGTTTCTTCTTAATAAAAATGTACTTAAAGATGATGAAGATAGAATTATATTGAATGATAAAGGACGATTATTTTTAGATTCGATTTTAGTTGAACTATTTAGAATTATAGATTCTTTTTGATTCTATTGTTTTTTTGGTGGTTTAATTATTATAAGTAGACATAATATATATTATCGGATGTTTTATTTGTAACAATCAAAGCCTTTAAAATGATTATGAATTGTGATATAAAACTTTTATGATAAATAAAAATGATAACTATGACTATGCAAAATTATTTTCTTATCTTGATGATTTAAACTCATCTGCAAACTCAGACTTGATGAATAAATATCAAGAAATTATAGAATATGAATTTACTCATTTTATTCCGGCAGTCAGATTTGATTCCGCACTTTTCCTTTATCAATTGGCACTTATAAAGCAGCCGCAAAATATTTTGGAAATTGGTTTCGGCTCAGGGGTATCTACATATTTTATTCATAAGCCTTTAATGTCTTTAAAATCTTTTTTTACTTTAGAAAAAGACGAATCAAGATATAGACGCGGTTTAAATGTTTTGAAATCTTTTGAAATGGAAAATGTAACTCTTTTGAATGATGATGCATTTACGTTTTTACAAGAATATAGGGATAAAAAATATCCGAAATTTGACTATATTTTTTTAGATGCTGGGAAAAAAGATTATCTTTCATATTTGCCTATAATAGACGAAATAATCGCACAAGGCGGTTTTTTGATTTGTGATAATACTTTTTTCAATGGCAAGGTAGCTATAGAAGAAGATCAATTAACAAAATCTTATATAAAAAGTGTTCCGTTATTGAAAAAATTTAATATAGAACTTGGGAAATCAAACTTATACAACACGAGTTATTTTTGGATTGGAGATGGCATGTCGCTTTCTATTAGAAAATAAGGAGAAAAAATGACTAATATCGACAATTATAAGCAAAAAAGGATTATTGCTTTTTTTTATAAAATATTTTGTATTTTATTAGTTCTTTGTGTCATAGCTATCGAATGTCTTTTTTTATATTTTATTTTTAAAGATCCTTTTCGTTTTTATTTTCTGTTTTCTAAGCATATTTTGAAGTTCATTTTTTTATTATTAACCGGATTCTTTTTGTATTGTCTTAATTATCAAATAATTGGGATGCGTGTATCTTTTAATGCTTTTATTATTTATATAAGTAATAATTTGTTGAAAGATTTTAATATGAAAGGTTTAGAAATTGTTTATTTTTTTATATTCGTTTATTTCGGTCTGACATTTTTGTATCAATGTGTTTATTTAAAACACAAACATCGTCTTTTGCGGAAAAATATTTTTAATATTGTGTATGGGACTTTAACATCAATTTTGATGTGGTTGTTTATGATAACCAGCTATAATTTTATGATTGATAAATTTAATATAAGTTTTTCACAATTGCATGTTATCGATACATTATTTTTCTTTGTAATTATTTTGATACATCATGTTCAAAAAACGCTGTTTGTTTTCCTAAATTTGAAACTGGAGCGTAAGTATTATAATTTTTATTATCATTCTGTACCCTATTTATTATCGGATTCAATCTTTATTTATTTTTCAATGATTCTGGGGAGTGTTTATCAATCGATAGGAATCTTGAATATGAGTTTTTTTATTATCTTTTTAGCGTTTGCATTTTTAATTATAAAAATTATAAGTGAAAATATTTCAAGTAATACAAGATTTTATTCAATATGTTCATTTGTAGATTTTGATTATTTAAAAGGTGGAAAAAATTACTTTACTGTCCCTTCTGTATTAGAAAAGAAATTTAACTTTTTGGACAGTGAGCTCCCCGATTCTGTTTTATTGATTGCAATTACTCCGGCAACAAATGAAAAAGAAATATTTGCTGATAAAACAGATAATCACTTCCCTATTACCAAAAAACGTTTTTTTCTGTATCAAAGGAAGTTTTTCTGTTCAATATTGAAATCTAAGAATGAAATTAAAGATGTTGTTTCAGAATTTGAGCAGTTTTTTAAAGGCAATGCTCGTTTTTCGATATGTATGGTAAGTTCAGATAAATTAAGGCAATTACCTATAGATTATATTTTTAGTATTCTTATACATAAATTGAAATTAAAAAGACGAAAAAATGAGAATATGATTATTGTAAGTAATGGTTATATTGCTCTTTAGGATTTTTTTATGAATGTTTTGAATGAGCTTTTGGTTTTAAATAGAATTTTGCTGTTTATAAAACAGTTACTGGAAGATTCGCTTGAGATTGTTGTCGTTTATACGCCGCTTATAAAAGAAAATATTTCTTTTGTTTCTAGTCGGCTCGATTATTTATATAAACTTATTAATAAGCCGGAATTGAAAAGATTACGCAAACAATTTTCTGCAGTTATTAAAAGACAAATTGAAATAATAAATTTCATTTTAGAAAATCAAAGTATATTGAAACATTTTCAACCGAAACAGCTTAATAATATTTTGAATACATTGACAGAATATTATGAGAATATAGCTAATGAAAATTACGATTTTCAGCAAATAGATTTAAATAATAACTACGTGAACGAAAGTGAATACGGATTTCTTTTAAATCAAATGAGTGAAAAATGAAATGTTTTAAAGATATATTTGAAAAATGGGAACAGGAAAATCGTAATTTTGACTACAGCAAAACTTTAAGTGATAAAGATGATAATTATGTTTCAAATGAAATTTTATCAAATAAAAAATCTTCAAAACTTGTGTCGATAGATTTGCATGGTTTAACACGTTTTGCTGCTATAGCAAAAATCGATGAATTATTATGCAAATACAAAAAGGCGTCAGATGTTAAAATTTGTATAATTCATGGAGCCGGAATACATTCAAAAGAACAAAAGCCAGTTTTGAAAAAAGTTGTTAATGATTATTTGAAAAATAATTCGCTTGTAAAGTATTTTAGACCGGGAAGACATAATGAGGGAGGATACGGTGTTACAATTGTATTTCTTAAAGGTCAGTAGATATTCTTTTTTAGTTTTATTATTCGTTTTTTGTATTGGATGTGTATCTCTAAAAACGCAAAAAGAACTTTCGGAAGAATATTATAATTTAGGTAATGATTATTTTGATTTAGAAAATTATTCGAGAGCAAGTGACCTTTATCAAAAAGCGTTAAGCTATAATAAAAACAGCAAGAATGCGACAATTAATTTGATAATGGCATATCAAAATAATAAAAAATATGATGATGCAGAAAAATTGATAATTTCAAAATATGAAGAAAAAACAGATGATTATAATAAGAAATTGATACTCTTACTCGGTAAAAATTATTTTTTAACGAATAATTTTAACGGAGCTATTAACCTATTTAAAGAATATATAAATACTTATCCTAACGAAGTTGCGGGATTTTATAATTTAGGATTATCTTTTTTAAAGATTGGTGATGCCGGGACTGCACTGGAAAATTTTTTAAAAGCTTATGAAATTGATAAAACTTTTGTTCCGGTACTATATAATGTTTCTAATTATTATTATAATGAGAAACTTTATAAAGAAGCCCTACCTTATGTAACGGCTTTGTCTCAAAAAGAATCTAATAATGATATGGTTCTTTATATGTATGCAAGGATTCTTTATGAACTCGGAGAATACGAAACTTCCTTAGAATATGCGAAAAAATGTTATACAATTGACAGCAAAAATGCAGATTATTATTTATTAACTGCTAAAAATTATGCTAAGGGATTTGAAGATAAAAAGAATACTTTTTATTTTATCGACAAAGCTTTGGAAGCCGGATATAAACCGTCAGAACTGGCGGAAGTTGAGGAATTCTCAGTAATTAAAGAAACATATAAAAATGAATATAACGAATTATTGAAAAAATATGTGAAGTAGTTTCATAAAAAATATTAAAAAAAAACTAAAAAAACCGAAAGTAATTATAAAAATTGGAGAGTTTATTATGAGTGGACAGTTGCAGTTGAGCGTTGTAAATGTATACAAAGGTGCATATATAATATTTGAAGGGAAACCATCAAACGGGAAATTTTTTATAATAAAAAAAGGAACTGTAGAGGTATCAAGAAATGATGCTTCTGTAGTAGAAACATTGAATCCCGGAGATTTTTTTGGTGTTATTTCAGCAATGTCTAACAGAAAATATATAGAAACAGTTATTGCACAAACAGATGTTTCTTTGATTGTTGTTAATAAAAATCAATTTCCTATTTTAATTCAAAAAAATACACCTATTGCAATGAAAATTATTCTTTCATTTTCAAAACGTTTAAGAGAGCTTGATAAGTCAATTGCAGAATTATCAACAGAATCACGAACTACAAGTATTGAAGATGTTGTTAATTTGTATAATATCGGCGATTATTATTACCAGCAAAAACAATACAATCAAGCGTTTTATGCATTTTCAAAGTTTGTACAGCATTGTGAAAATAATGATTTTGTATCTAAAGCAAAAGAAATTTTATCAGAAATAAAAGACAAAGCCCATGACCAATTTGAATATTTAAATCCCAAAGCTGATGATTTTAAAAGAGTATATAAAGACAATACGATGATTTGTTGTGAACATGAACCTGGGAATGAATTATTTATAATTCAGGAAGGTCAGATAAAAATTACAAAAGTTATCCAAAATAAAGAAGTTTTACTTGCTGTTCTTAAAGAAGGTGATATTTTTGGTGAAATGGCGTTGATTGAAAATAAACCTCGTTCAGCATCGGCTATTGCTTTTGGTACTACAAAAGTTATGGCGGTAAATAAAAATAATTTTGAGGCAATGATTTCCAATCAGCCACAGTTGGTAGCCCGATTAATTTCATTATTGGCAGAAAGAACTTGGGTCGTTTATCGTCAATTGACTAATCTTACGAAAACAGATTTACAAGCACGTTTTTATGACATGTTGTTAATTCAAATTGAAAAAGAAAAAGTGGATATTTACCCTAAAGATTCTTATACATTCAATTTTGGGCCAAAAGAATTGATTACTATGGTAGGTGTAGATCAAACTGTAGGTAAAGAATATATCAATGAAATTTTTAAGAAAGATAAGTTCTCGTTAAAAGACGGAAAAATTCATTTGTCGGAAATTGATGAATTGATAAAGATTAATAACTATTACACAAAAGTAGATGAACTAAAACGTCGAGACAGAAGTAAATAATAGAAAAATCCTTCGAATTTGTAGATTCAAAATTCGAAGGATTTTTTTTAATCTTTTATTAATTCCCCTATTTTTTCTACAACTTTAAAGGCATTTTCGGTTTTTGGTAAATACGGGAAAATGATTTGTTCTTTTTTATCTTTTGCAAAAAGTATCAAGCTTGAACATTCGCCGCCGATTGCCGATTCGTTACCGCAAACTTTATTTGCTATTACAAAATCTAAGTTTTTCTTTTCTAACTTTTTAAGAGCATATTCTTCAATATTATCTGTTTCAGCAGCAAAACCGACAATAATTTTATTTGAATCATTTTTTATATTTTGAAGAATGTCTTCTGTACGTGATAATTCCAAACTTAAACTTCCGTCGGCTTTTTTTATTTTGTGATTTGAATAATTAGGTTTATAGTCGGCTACAGCAGCACACATAAAAAGCATATCGCATTCTTCAAAATTTTCATCAACGGCTTTTTTCATATCGGCGGCACTTCTTATCATTGTAATATCGTTTGTACCGAATTTAGATGTAAAATTATCTAATGCTCTTTCGCTGACATGTCCGGCGATAATATGAACTTTTGCTCCGGTGGCAATAAAAGCTTCGGCAAAAGCAAACGCTGTCTGACCGGATGATCTGTTACTGATATATCTGACAGGATCAATGTCTTCTATTGTGCCGCCGGCTGTAATCAAAATTTTCTTATTTGATAACGGTGTAACTTGTTTTGCTGAAAGTGTTTGTATTATTTTACCGTAAATTCGATTTATTTCCGGGAAACGCCCTTTCCCGCTTGTTCCGCAAGCCATTTCACCGGAGTCAGGTTCCATTACATCAAAGCCAAAATTAATTAATTTTTTTAAATTATGCTGCGTAATTGGATTTTCATACATTGCAGTATTCATTGCCGGAACAATTATTTTAGGTGCGGTGGAAGATAATAATGTTGTAGACACCATATCGTCAGCTATTCCGTTTGCAGCTTTAGCTATTACGTTTGCAGTTGCAGGTGCGACTAATATTAAATCTGATAATTGTGCGATACTGATATGCGGAATAAAAGATGAAGAATCAAACATTTTGGTAATTACCGGGTTTCCGGTTAAAGATTTAAATGTTATGGCAGAAACAAAGCGTGCGGCGTTTTTTGTTAATATTATATGAACCTCGGCTTTTTTCTTTTTCAAAAATGAAGCTAATGCAGCTGCTTTATAAGCTGCTATGCCGCCGGTAACACAAATAGTTATATGTTTCCCTTCTAATAATGATTTCATTACTTTTTCTCCAAATAAAAAAATGATGCATTTCAAGATTGTATTGAAGTGCATCATTTTTAGGAAAATGTCAATTTAAAAGCATATTAAAAATAATCATCGTTGTTACCAGCAGTTCCGAAAACTTCGCGAGGTTTGGAACCTTGCATAGGCCCTACTATTCCTTGTGCTTCCATTTCTTCTATCAATCGAGCTGCTCGGTTATAACCGATACTCAAACGACGCTGTAAATAAGAAGCTGAAGCTTTTTTTGTTTGCAAAACAACTTCCACTGCTTCTTCATATAAAGGATCGTTTGAAACACCGTCGCTGTTACCGGAAAAACTGCTTTCTTCATCTTCCAGACCGAGAATTTCGTTAATATCTATATATTCCGGTTCGGCTAAACTTTTCCAATGTTCGACAACTAAATCAACTTCTTCTTTATCCAAGAATGCTCCTTGCAAACGTACAGGATGCGGTTGTGTAGGACTTAAATACAACATATCACCTTGACCTAAGAGTTTTTCTGCACCTTTTTGATCTAGAATGATTCTACTGTCTTGATAAGAAATAACTTGGAATGCAATTCGTGCCGGAACATTTGATTTTATTACACCGGTAATAACATCAGCAGACGGACGCTGAGTAGCCAGAACTAAATGAATACCTACGGCACGAGCTTTTGCTGTTAATCGTGCAAACAACATTTCTGCTTCTTTTCCGACAGTTGTCATTAAATCGGCAAATTCGTCTACTACACAGATGATAAAAGGCATTAAAGACATGCTTAACTTCCCTTCTTTAATCATTTTACGGTATTCTACAATGCTTCTCACACCGATTTTTCCGAGAAGTTTGTAGCGTTCTTCCATTTCGTAAACAAGATATTTTAGGGCATTTACCGCATCTTTAGGGTCAGTAATAACCGGTGTCAATAAATGAGGAATTCCGTCGTATGGCTGTAATTCTACAACTTTCGGGTCTATCAAAATCATTTTCACATCTTCCGGTGAACGTGAAAATAATATGGAACACAAGAATCCGTTTACACATACAGATTTACCGGCACCGGTAGCACCGGCAATTAAAATGTGCGGCATTTTGTGAACATCTATTGTTATTACATTACCGTAAATGTCTTTTCCTAATCCTACAGGAACTTGATAAGAATTATTCGTAAAACTTTCGTTATTGATAACTTCTTTAAAGCTGATTAATTCTCTTTTTGGATTCGGAACTTCTATTCCTACAACTTTTTCTCCAGGAATCGGAGCAATAATACGAATAGATTTAGCTGCTAAACGCAATGCAAGATTGTCAGATAATCCTTCAATTTTTGACAATTTAATTCCCGGAGCCGGAATGATTTTGAATAATGTGACAACCGGACCATGTATAATGTCGCAAACCTTTGCTTTTATTCCGAATTCAGCCAATGTACTTTCAAGAATTGCAGCAGATTCAGCTTCGGCACGTTTGTATTCTTCCGGATTTATTCGTTGCGTATTTTCTCTTAAAAGATTGCCGTTCGGAAGTTGATTCATGTTGTTACGCAATTGCATTGCTTGATTGTACAATCCGCCGCCGTTAGTACGAGGAGTTTCATTTATAGCAGAAGGTTGCTTTGCAATCGGTTTTGGTTGTTCAAATTGCGAAATCGGTCTTTGCGGAGGAATTTCTTTTACATCATCTTTTTCTTTAAAACCGGAATAAGACTCCATATTTTGATGTAAGAACTTTTTAATATCATTACTGTTAATAGATTCAGAATTATTTTTCCACGGACTGATTTCTTCATTAGCTAAATCTATTTCTTCAATGTCATCAGCTTTATAATCATTATTTGAATAAATATTATGATTTGCAAAGTCTTCAGAAATTGAAAAATTGTCGTTTTTCACATTAGTAAAAGAATCTTTTGTATTAATAAAATCTTTTGGTTTCCATTCGTCGCTGTTAAAAGCCTCATCCATTTCTTTTGCTTTTCTGAAATCCCAATCATCATCGTCATCATTATCATCGAGAATATTATCTTGAATTGCTTCGTCTTCATTGTCTTCGTAATCTGCGATAGCTTCTTCTTGATAAAAACCATCGTCATCGTCGTCATCAAATGCAAATGGATTTCTGTCAATAAATGACATAGGCTCATTATCTAAAACCAAAGAATTACTGTCTTCCTCAGAAACAATTCGTAAAGCTTCAATTTCTTGAATATCATCGTTTAACATTTCTTCTTCAGTTGTTTCTTCAAGACAATCCGGAATCTCGTCGGGATAATTAGACATTATATTGCTGTCATCAATAATTTGCTCTTCTTCTTTATTTTCTTCGTTATATTCATTTTCCGGATTGTTTTTCCAAGAGTCCGGCCAATTATCTTTTACTTTTTTGAAATAATCATGAGAATCGATATTGCCTATTTTTATATTTTCACTGCCTACGGCAACTTTATTGTAAACCTTGCTGGAAAGCGTATCGACTTGTGTGTATTCCTCAACGTTATTTTCATTCTTTTTCATTTTGAATTTTTTTACCGGAGCTTTGGAAAAAATCGGAACTTCCATTCGTTTATCTTCTGATTCGTAAATAACTTTAGATACCCATGGAATTGTTTCAGACGTTTTATTATTTGTTACCGGTTGTAAAACTTCGAATATGCTTGTTTTTTTAGGTGTTTCTTTTTTCATTTCAATGTTAGCCGGTTTTTCTGCAACTTGTTCCGGTTCTACTTGGAAAACAGAAAAAGTTTTATTGCTTTTATTTTCAGCTTTCATATTTGCTGATGTATCTGTTGAAATTCTTGTCGTAACTTTGAAAGATGAAGATTTTTGCGGTACAAAAGTATCGTTTGATTCTTCGGCAAACATTGTTTTTTCAGATGTAAAGTCGAAATTTTTTTGGATATTGTCAGATTTTTTTACTTCACTTCCGGCAAATAATTTATTGATATTAAAAAGTGATTGTTTTTCGTTTTTATTTTTTCTTTCTTTTTGAATCGGTACAGAAAAATCATTTTCAGTTTTTTCTGATTGATTATGTTGTTTATCAAAAATATCATTGTCGTAAGTCATAGATGTTTCGATACGCAATAATTTTGCAATGCATTCAACTATTTTTCCGCGGATAGGAAATAATAAAAATCCTACAGAAAGTCCCAACCATAAAAAATATATTGCGGCTTCTATTGCCGTACTTCCGCTGCCGGCAAACAATTCAGAAACTTTCATTCCGTAAACTCCGGCGTTGTAATTGTTGCCGGAAATTTTATGAAAAAACGGCGGTATAAGCAATGCAAGTAAAATATATCCAAACAGCATGAAAACTCTGTTAGCTGATTTTTCCCCCATTATCAAAACAATTCCAATGATAGCAGGAATTGAAAACATCATAATTGAGAATATTCCAAACATGTTTTCTGCCCATCTGCTGAAACCGCTTGAAAACATATTAAATATTGCAGATTCAAAATAAAATCCATCAATGAATAATGCAGTGGATAAAACTCCGATGATTACTAATACAACACCGGTGAAGTATTCATTTCTGTTTTCATTCATAATTTTTTCTCCGGAAAATTTATATAAATATAGGTAGTTCTAAAAAGTTATCGGAGTTTTTTAAAAAATGGTAAGTGTAATTTTGTCTTTAAAATCTATTGTTTAAAAATCTAAATAGCTTTGGAATATTTTAACGTCATCATAATGACAGCGTTTTTCTGCACCTTTTAATAAAATTTGTGCTTTTTTATGTAATGTTTTTTGCATGATTTCATACTTATCAGGCGGCATTTTGACTGTTTGCAGCAGTTTGTACAAAGATTGAGCTCTGAAACGATCCATGGCTTCGTAACGTGTGCTTAATTGTCCGGAGTGTCCGGCGTAACGTGTAACCAGCGGCGTGGAAATAAAACCGAATTCTTCACCTGACAGCATAATTCTTAGCCACAAATCGTAATCTTCACATACTGGAAGAGATTCGTCGAATACGCCGCATTTATCGAAAATCTCACGTTTTGCCATTACGGCTGACGGTGCGATTAACGAAAAATTCACTGAACGGTCAAAAATATCACCGCCGCTTTTACGAAACTTTTCGCACGGATTGACACGCACGCCGTTTCTAATCCAAATCTCTTCACCGTGAATAATATTAAATTGCGGATGTTCCCTAAAAAAAGCTAATTGCAATTCTAATTTTTTCGGCATCCATTCATCGTCACTGTCCAAAAATGCAATGAAATTACCTTTTGCATAAGCAATACCTCTGTTGCGTGCGTGGCTTACTCCGTGACATTTTTCTGTTCGCAGCCAGTAAATCGGAATGTCGACATTTGCAAAATCAGTCATTATATTTTGCGGATTGTCATCGGAACCGTCGTCGCAAATCAGAATTTCAAAAGGCAGAATCGTTTGGTTAAATACACTGTATAATGCACGCTTCAGTAATTCTTTTCGATTGTGCAATGGTATGATAATAGATACACTCTCTTTAATTGCTGTGGCGTTTAATTTATGTTTTAGCATTGTTTAACTCTTTTCTTCCTGCAAATTCCATTTATCCAAAAGCATTGCCAGAGTGTCTTTTTTACCTAAATCTTTTTCAATATCAAGTGTTTCAATTACATCTTCCGGAATTTCATTCATAAACGGCGACGGATTACGTTGAGATGTTTCTTTGAACTTTGTACGTTCTTTCGGGTATGATAAAAACAGTCGTTCTCTTGCTCTTGTAACGGCAACATAAAACAGTCGTCGTTCTTCCTGGTCGGTACCGGTTTCTTCCATAGTTTTGTCATGGGGAATCAAGCCGTCTTCTACACCGATAACAAAAACGACTTTGTATTCCAAACCTTTTGCAGAATGGATACTCAAAAGGCTTATTTCGTCGCCGTCATTATCATCATCTCTTGTAGATAAACTTACACGCTGCAAATATTCATAAATATTCGGATCCATATTATCCGGATTTTTTTCGTAGTTGCTTATTGATTGATAAAGTTGACTGATATTACGCATTTTATATTGTACAGATTTCGGGTCTTTTACTTCTAACAGCAATTTACCTTTATAATCAATTTCATCAACAAGATTGGAAACTGTTCTTGCAATATTGCGAGGTTTAAAAATTTGTTCACGATATTTTTCTATAAGATTATAAAAGTCTTCCAAATACGGCGTGGTTTTCGGCCCGAGAACTCCCAAACGTACAAAGTCACGTATAGAACAATACATTGATGAATTAGTTTCTTTTGCATGTTGCATAATTGCGGTAATTGTTGCGTTGCCGATTCCCCGCTTTGGAGTATTAATGATTCTCGTAAGCGAAACTTCATCTTCCATATTTGCAATAAAACGCATATAGCTTAATATGTCTTTTATTTCCGGACGTTCAAAGAATTTTGTTGCACCGATTACTTTGTACGGAATATTATTTGTTCGCAACAATTCTTCGATTGGTTGTGATTGATTATTCATTCTGAAAAGAATTCCGAAATCGCTGTATTTGTACCCTTCCAAATGCAGTCTGTTTATATAAGTCATAACAAATTCTGCTTCTTCTTCCGGGTCTGTAGCTTCATACCATTGAATCAAGTTGCCCGGACTGCCTGAAGTCCAGAGTTTTTTCGCCTTTCTGTCTGTATTGCGACAAATAATGGAATTGGCAGCTTTCAGTATATTACCCGTACAACGATAATTTTGTTCAAGCTTAATTTCTTTAATCGGATAAAAGTCTTGCTCAAACATTGAAATATTGCTTGAGTTCGCTCCTCGCCATGAATAAATAGATTGGTCGTCATCACCTACAACTGAAATATTTCTGTGTTTATATGCCAGCATTTTCATAAGTCGATATTGCATTGCCGATGTATCTTGATACTCGTCAACAAGAATATAACGCCAGCGATTTCTGTATTTTTCTAGGATTTCCGGATGTTCTTCAAACAGGATAATTGGTAATTTTATTAAATCATTAAAATCGACCGCATTATATGCCATCAGATTTTTTTGATACATTTCATAAATTCTCGGTAAATTCGGATCTTCGATTCCGGATGCTGTATGCATTTTGATTTTTATCAATCCGATTTTAAATAATAATTCTTTTAGGTCGTACTCATCTTCGGGGAGTTTCAGTTCATGAATAATTTCTTTCAGTAATTTTTGGCAATCGGAATCATCATAAATAGAAAACTTTCCTCGGTATCCTAAATGGGTAATTTCACGCTCTAAAATTTGCAATCCCAACGAATGAAATGTTGTAATCGTAATTCCTTTTTTTCCCTTACCGACTAATTTTGCTACACGCTCTTTCATTTCTCGGGCGGCTTTGTTTGTAAATGTTACAGCCAAGATGGAAGATGCCGGAATACCTATATTTACCAGGTATTGAATTTTATGAGTAATAACACGAGTTTTACCGGAACCTGCTCCGGCTAATATCAATAATGCTCCGTCGGTTTCTACAACAGCTTCGTATTGCTGCGGATTTAAAATTTTACGTAATTCTTCTTGAATTTGAAGTTTTTTAGCTTGTGATACCATTTATTTTCCCAATTAGTTTTTAGTTTGATAATTTTATTATGCAATTTTAGTACGTTTTTTGATTGTATAAATCCACGCACAAATTAATGAAGTCAGCGGAATGGTAAAAAGAATTCCGATACTTCCGGAAAGTGTTTGCAAGATTTCAGCTACTATTAATTCTCGATTAAACAATCCTAACCATGATGTTCTGTAAGCAATTAATAAAAGTACTAATGACAAGGAACTTCCTATATATGCCAGTACAAGTGTATTTGCCATTGTTCCCATCATGTCACGTCCAATGGTGAGTCCGGAACGGAAAATTTCGTTTGCCGGCGTGTCCGGAGCTTTTTCTTTTACCTCGTATAATGCCGATGACAATGAAATTGCTACATCCATTATTGCACCTATTGCCCCGATAAGAATGGCTGCAAATGTAATTGCTTTTAGATTTATCGGGTTTTCAGGATTTAAATACAATAAATATAATGATTCGTCATTTAGCACGCCGGTCAGATTCATTATGTAACCTGTAACGGATGCGATTCCCCCGGAAACTGCCGTACCGGCAAGACAGCCCATTGCTGCACAAAGAGCTTTTTTTGATGTCCCGTATACGATAAGCAAAGTCATTGCGGTAATAAATACGGCAACACATATTGCCCAAAAGTAAATATTTTTACCTGCTAAGATTGCCGGAATTAAAACATAAAACACGGAAACACAAGTGAATGTCAATGATAAAATTGTATTTATACCTTGTATGTGTCCAAAAACAATTAACAACGCTATAAATGCACCGCCTAACCATAAAAGCGTATCACTTCGCAAATACTCGGCAAACATCCAATAATTTCCGTCTTTCGGGTCGTTTATGCGACAAAGGAGAATTTTGTCACCTACTTCGATTTCTTTTATTTTTACAGGCAAGTAAGAATCTACTGTTTGTACAGCAGGAACTTTCATTCCTTTTTTGTAACCGTTTAAAATTTTAGCGGTAAATTCTATTGAAATATTTTCAGTTGTAGCTTCACCGGAACCGCTGTCGTCTTCGATTTTTTGAATATTTCGATTATTTATTTGAATAACTCTTGCCTTCAGCATTTCTTGAATACTTTCTTGATTAGCTTTTGACGGCATGCCCTTTCCGCCGGTAATGATGTAGTTTCCGAAATACAAAAAGAGCAATGAAAAAGTAACGGTAAATAAATAAACGGTAATTTTGCGAATCATTAGAATTTCTCCTTAATAATTGTCCGGTTTTATTTCGACAGAAAATACTCTAAACGTCGTTCTTTGTCAAAAACGATATTAGCATAGAAGATAATCGCTTGTCGGAAAAAAGCCGTACCGGTAAAGATTGGAAATTGTGTTCTTTACGAAAAAAAGCCAGTAGTTCCAAAATGAGATTTTTTTCATTACTATCGAAAAAAAAGTTATTTTCTGAAAATAATTCATCAATTAATTTATCAGTTTGTTCGTGATTATAAAAATTACGAGCCAATTTGCATGCCGTTTCAAATCGTAATGTCGAAGTATTTGCCGTTTGTATTTTTTGCAGTTGCATTGTTATCTTTTTTAATAATTCAAAATTTGCATTACTTTCCGGTGCAGTCGGACGATGATGTAATAATTTTTTTATGGATGAAATTTCTTTCATTACCGATTGGGTTTGTTTCGTAAATGAAGATGAAATAAAATTCTTCATTATAAATGAAACTGCTTTTTTGTTTGGATGAGTACCGTCGTTTTTGTACCATTTTCTATCGCAAAGTTCGTCACGAAAAATTTCGTATGACGGGAAATAGAAAACATTGTTGTCGCTGTATTTTTCTGTCACTTCATCTAATGCACTTTTTAGGCGTGATTTTGATGTACTGTCAAGCAACGGCTCTCCGGGATAATGTTTAGCCGGTGAAATGGTAATAATAATATCAGCATTATTTTTCACGTTTTTTATAATTTCAACGGTTTGTTTTATGTATTCGCAACATTCACTGTGAGTCAGAAGCCTTCTGTTCATTTTGTTTTGCGGAACACGATGACAATTTGCCGTAATGATTTTTTCTTCATTTGCTGTTGTCGGGCAAACAGATTGATAAGTTTCGTAAATTACGGCAGAACCTAAAGTTATAAGGAAAACATCAGCTTGTGAAAAAAAATTTTTTGCTTGATTTAATTGATTGTTTGCTGAATTTAAAACTGTATCGGGATTGTCGCAATCATTAGCGGCACTATGGCAAAATAAAAAATATTTACCGTTATAAAATGATAAATCTTCGTAAGAATATTTATCTTTGGTTGTAATGTGCAGTAACTGTTGATATATAGAGTACGGATTGTAAACTACTCCGAACGGATTTGAAAATGTTTTTACTCCGAGAGAAGCAAGATTTTTTGCGATATTTTCGGAAAAACACGAGCCTATAGAAAAAAAAGAATTATTAAATGAATATTTTTGTATATTTTGCATGGGTATGCGGATGCGTTTCATAAAAAGCTCCAGATTTTACAATTTTCTAATGTAATTTGCCGGCTTGCCGATTTTCTTATGTAAATCTAATTTTCAAAAACGTTGACATCAAGTTAAGAAATGAATAATATCCGGCATAAAATCATGCATGATATATCATGAATAGATTCAATGTGTATAAAAAAAATTGCACAATATAAAAAATGACTTTAATTATAAAATAAAGAGGTTTTTATCTTGAAATCCCAATCGAAAAAACAATCTAAGATAATAGTAAGAACAATCATTAAATCAAGTATTATTTTATTATTTTCAATTTGTGTTGCTGTAGTTCTAGGTTTTGTACTCGGCAATTTGAATAATATGGACAAAATTGAGAATTTGCTGGAAAGTAAAAAACCGTCGTTACCCAGTGTTTTGCTTGATCGAAACGGAAAAGTAATTACTGAATTTTATTCAGATGAAAAACGTGATATTGTTTCTCTTGAAGCAATTCCGGAATTTTTGATACAAGGATTAATCGCTTGGGAAGATGAAAGTTTTTATCATCACCACGGAGTTAATCCTATAGCGATTATGCGTGCAATGGTGAACAATATGCTCGGTCATCCCGTAAGTGGTGCCAGTACATTGACGCAGCAGCTTTCAAGAACAATATTTTTAAATAATGAATTTTCGTTAAAACGAAAGATTAAAGAATTGTGGATTTCTTTTCAGCTTGAGAAACGTTATACGAAAAATGAGATTTTATCATTGTATTTAAATCATGTTCCTTTTGGGTATGGTTTGAACGGAGTGCAAAGTGCCAGCCAATTCTTTTTTAATAAAGATGTGAGCGATTTAAATTATGCAGAAGCTGCGTCATTGATTACGGTAATTTCTAACCCTACTTTTTATTCTTTTATACGTTTTCCGCAGAATCATAAGAAAAAGCAACGAGAAGTTTTGGCTAAAATGGTTCGTAGAGGAATTATTACAAAAGAGGATTCTGATAAATCTTTTGATGCATATTGGAAACGTTGGCAAATGACTTCACAGTCTTCCAGAGGTGCTTTCTATAATCGTGAAGATAAAGCTCCTTTTTTCAGTAACTGGGTTTTGCAACAGATAGAAAAAGATTTACCGTCTTATAATGTCTACAAAGACGGTTTGACAATTCGTACAACTTTGGATTTAGATTACAATTTGTATGCGGATAAGCTTGTTAAAAAATTACTTGAAAAACAGCAGAAAGTTTTTGATGAAGAGCAAGAAAAAAACTTTGATGTTATTCAAAATAAATATATTGATGCCATTTCATTGATGAGTCATACTTTCGGACTTTCGAATGTAAATATCGGTCGTGATTCGTTGTTAAAACGTGGAATTACGGCATATCAAAATAATATTAATGCACCGCTTAATCTTACTGCAAAACTTTTGGGGCTTGAAGGTTTGGATGATTTAACAGAAAATGCATATTCTTTTTCCGAAGCCACCCAAAAAACGAATGAGGATGTACAAGCTGCGGTTTTGGCGATAGATAATGCTACCGGTCAAATTATTACTATGATAGGCGGAAAACATTTTGATGTAAACAATCGTTTTAATTATGCAATGCAAGGACGTCGTCAGCCGGGGTCTTCATTTAAACCGTTGGTTTATTCAGCTGCCTTTGATACCGGACGTTATACAGCTTCTACGGTAATCTTAGATGAACCGACAGTGTTTACTTTTGGATCTGAAGATTCCGATGATTGGTACAAACCTCAGAATTACGGAGGCTTGTACTATGGAAAGGTTTCTGTACGACGTGCACTCAGAAGAAGTTTAAATATTCCTGCCGTAAAGATTTTTTACGATATCGGAAAGGATAATGATTATAAAGTTCCTATTGATCGTTCTGCTCAATTGTTAGGGATTAATGCTCAAAGCGAAATCGATTCAAGATTTGGACGAGAAGCAAGTACGGTTTTGGGTACAGGTTCGGTGTCGTTGGCTGAAATGGTAAATGCTTATTCTGTATTTGCTAATCAAGGACAGCGACGTGTAATGAACAGTATTCTTTCGGTTGAAGATCGGGACGGACGTGTGATATGGGAACCATGGACAGATATTGAAAAATATTATCGTGATAACAAAAAGAAATTACAGGTTGTATCTGCACAGAATGCATTTTTGTTGACTGATATTTTAAAAGGAACAGTTCACAGTCCGGATGGATTTTTGTATAAGGCAAAACGCAGAATAATTGCGTCAGGACGTCCGTTCCCTGATGTAGAACTTGCTGCAAAATCCGGAACTACACAATTGTGGAGTGACGGTTGGGTATTGGGATATTCTCCGGAAATAACATTGGGAATTTGGATTGGATTTAAACAGTACGGCTTGAGCCTCGGATATGGACAAGATGGTGCTGTAATTTTGGGTGATACATGGGTGGATTACATGCGAATGGCTCATTTGTCATCAAATAAAGAATCATTGCATTTCCAAGCTCCGGCTAATTTGTCGCGTATAAAAGTTTGTGCTGCTTCGGGTAAGCTACCTTCTGATGCATGTAATGAAGAACTTGTATATCCGGAATATTTTTTACCGGGAACTTTACCTAAAGTTACTTGTGATGAATGTTCTCGTGTAAAAAATCAACGTCAGCAAGGTTTATCTAACTTCTCTTCCGATATAGGAATTTTTGGCGATATGGATTTTTCAGGAAGTTCAATTGAAGTAGATGAAGATTTATTGTTAGATAATAATTCTCTTTTTGATGATGATGGCGGTTATGATTTTGAAGATGAAGATGCAGAACCTTTGATTCCGAATGAACCGACAGAAAGTGAGCCTGTTGTTGAGCCGGTAAAAGTTAAAGAGGAAGTTATAAAGAAAGTTGAAGAGGTACAAACTGTAATATCAGAAAATGATGCGGAAGAAATTGAAACTGAAAATGTTACAGTAGAAATGCCTGTAGAAAAAATAGATGACAGTATAACCGAGGTGCAAACGAATAAAGATGTCGAAACACCGCTTGTAACGGATGCAACATCAGATAATTAATTTATAGAACCGGAGGAAGTAAAATACTTTACTCCGGTTTTTTTATGTATTTTAAAATACTGTAAGTATGTAAATATAATACCAAAATTGAATTAGGGTCTGCCACCTTAATTAGACATAAAAAAAGTGTACCTCACTTGAGATACACTTCATTTGTGGTCTTTTTCCTATTGAGAAAAGTTATTATTTTTGAATCTTAGCTTCGATTCCCATTTGTAAACCAAATAAATTAATAAAACCGGCAGAATCTTTATGGCTGTAAAGTGATCCAGTTGTAAATGAAGCGATTTCTTCACTGTACAATGAATAAGGAGATTTCTTACCGGCAACAATACAATTTCCTTTATACAATGCTAAAGTAACTTCACCTGTAGCAAATCTCATCATTTCACGAGCAAAATTTTCCAGTGCCATTCTTAAATGAGTGTAATATTTTCCGTTATAAACCATGTTAGCATATACTTTACCCATATCTGCAAGAAGTGACATTGAATCTTTTTCCAATACCATTTCTCGTAATTCATCATAAGCAGCATACAAAATTGTTCCGCCCGGAGTTTCATAAACCCCGTGGCTTTTCATACCTACCAAACGGTTTTCCAAAATATCTGCACGTCCGATTCCGTTTTCACCACCGATTTTGTTCAAATACTTCAATAGTGAAACTCCGTCCATTTTCTTACCGTCGATAGATACAGGAATACCTTTTTCAAATCCGATAGTAACAAATGTTTCTTGATCTGGAGCGTCTTTAGGTGATTTACTTAAAACAAACATATTTTCATTAGGTCTGTTTATTAAATCTTCCAACTCCCCGCCTTCATGGCTGATATGCCAAATATTTCTGTCTCTCGAATAGATTTTCTTTTCTGAAATACCGCCTAAATCGATATTATGTTTTTTTGCATATTCAATACAATCTTCACGTGACTGTAAATCCCAAATTCTCCAAGGGGCAATTACTTTTAATTGCGGAGCAAGAGTTTTGTAAGTAAGTTCAAAACGCACTTGGTCATTACCTTTTCCTGTACAACCGTGTGCTAATGCGTCACAACCTTCTTTTAAAGCTATTTCAACTTGACGTTTAGCTTGAATAGGACGAGCAATAGAAGTTCCCAATAAATAACGACCTTCATATTTTGCTCCGATCATTGCCATAGGAAAAATACAATCTTCAACTAATTCTTTTTGCAGATTTTCCAAATAAAATTTGCTGGCACCTGTTTTTAATGCTTTTTCTTCAAGACCTTCAGTTTCTTCTTCCTGACCGACATCAGTACAAATTGTAATAACTTCACAGTTATAAGTTTCTTTTAACCACGGAATGATAATTGATGTATCAAGTCCGCCGGAATATGCTAATGCAACTTTTTTTACAGTATCCATATACAAAACTCCTTTACCAAAAATTAAAAAAATCGGACGCATTATAATCATTATCAAACTTTTGTCAACGATGCATAGTCCTTTATACATTAAGAAAATGTAAAGATTAAAAAAGTAAAATTAAATATTTCGTTAGAAAAATCTTGTTTTTAATAACTTTTGAATCTTATACTTGTTTGTGTATGCAAAAAGTTGTAAAAGAATGGCGATTTTTTATGCAATACAGCTTTTAAAAGTTTTTATATACGGAAGGAAATTATGTCTTTTTCATTTATTATGTCAGGTGTGATTGCCATATCAATTGTATTTATAATTTGTATTATTGCTTTTGTGAAAATGCGGGATATTTCCCTTCCTATGAAGTTTAATATGGTAACTAATCATATTAAAAACGGGAATTACAGAAGTGCCGTAAAATTATGTAAGGATATTATTGCAAAAGATCCTAAAAATCCTGAAGCCCATTATTTTATGGGATTAGCCTATTTAAATGATAATCAAAATGAACTTGCACTTGATGAATTTCGTATTGTAGACAGAACCGGTATAACATCAAAAAATATTAATGAACACGAATTACGAATACATATGGCGGAATTGTATACAAAAACTAATAAGATTGAAGAAGCATTGAAAGAATATGCTCTTTTAGCTCAAAAGAAAGCTAATGATTTTGAAGTTTATTTCAAAATGGGTGAATTATTTGATCTTAAAGGTAATAAACAGCAGGCTGCTGCGTATTATATGAAAACCTTACAAATAAAAAAGAGACATGTCCCAGCTTTGTATAAATTAGGATTGATTTATTTTGATTTTAAAAAATATGCAGATGCAAAAAAATTGTTTACTTTGTTGAAAGCTGAAAATCCTAATGATTGGAAAGTTTATTATTATCTCGGTGTTATTGATAAAAATGAAGGAAATGCTAAATCGGCTATTGCAAATTTGGAAAAAGCAACAAGAGATAAAGAATTGAAAGTTAAAGCTCTTGCTGAACGTGGAATGGTTTATGCAACTGCCGGTAAACACGAGCTTGCTGTTATTGAATTTGAGCGAGCGTTAAATAATCTTAACGGCGAAAGCCAAAATTTTGTTTTAAATCTTCGTTATTGTCTTGCTAATACTTATGAAGCTTTGCGTGATATTCATAATGCTGTAAAGCAATGGCAAATGATACAATCTGTAAAAGCCGGATTTAAAAATGTTGGTGAAAAATTGTCTGTTTATCAAGACTCTACAATGGACGATTCGATGAAAGATTTTATGACGGCAACAAATGAAGATTTCATTGAAATATGTAAGAATATTGCTATAGCAAAAGAACATAACGTTGAAGAACTTAATTCTGTGGATAACGGTGAATGTATCGAAATGCTTGTAAGTGAAAGTAATAACGGTTGGATAAATCTAAAAAAGAAATTAAAAATTATGCGTATTTACAGAAGTTGTGACCCTATTGACGAAAGACAAATTCGTGAAATCGTTGATTTTGTAAAGGCAAAGGAATATTTTAAAGCTTTTATTATTTCTTCAGGCGGATTTACTGAACGTGCCATTGCTTTTGCACAAGAAAGACCCTTGGAACTAATAGATAAAAATGAGTTGCAAAAGATACTCAAAAATATTAGTGTCTAGCAAAATTTATGAATAAAGGTAATTATTTTGAAAGAATTACTCAAAGACTTACTATCAAATCAATGTTTGGTTGCAGCTGTAATAAGTTGGTTTATTGCTCAGTTAATAAAAATTATAATTGAGCTTTCTAAAAGAACAAAATTTAGAACCAGAGATTTCATTTTGCGAGCTCTTGTAGGTACCGGTGGAATGCCTTCCAGTCATACTGCTACAGTTACAGCTGTAATGGTAGGAGTTGCCTTTGAACATGGTATAAGCTCTTCTATTTTTGCATTTGCTTGTATTTTTACTTTTGTTACCGTTCGTGATGCTACCGGTGTGCGTTTGTCAGCCGGGCGTCAAGCTCATGCTATTAATCAAATTATTTCATCTCTTCCGGAGGAATCTGATAAGATTCAAAAGGTAAAAGAAGTCAGAGGACATACTGTTATTCAATGTTTTGTGGGCGTACTTATAGGTCTTTTGGTGTCTTTAGGAATATTTTTATTTTAAAACTTTTTATTAGGATTTAGCGATGAATATCGTAATAAAGCTTAGTTCAAATTTGATTAATCCAGCAAATTCTATTGATGTGGTAGAAAGAATTGCGAAAGAGGCTGAAATTTTAAAGAATGCAGGAAATCAAGTGGTAATAGTGACTTCCGGTGCGGTTATGTACGGAATGAAGAAACTGGAATTATCACATCGCCCGGAAGAAGTTCCTCAACTGCAATCTTGTGCGTCTATAGGTCAAATCTTTTTAATGAAACGTTTTCAGGAAACTTTTGCAAAGTACAATTTAGTTCCCGGAGAAGTTCTTTTATCAGCGGATGATTTTCATCACAGAAAGCGTTATCTAAATTTGCGTAATACAATAAAAACTCTTTTAGGATATGGTGCGATTCCCGTAATCAATGAAAATGACACAATAAACATTGAAGAATTGAAGCTTGGTGATAACGATCATTTGTCATCTCTTATTTCTATTATGCTTGATTTTGATATGTTAATTATTTTGACCGATGTCGCCGGAGTTTATGACGGAGATCCAAAATCAGATCCAAACGCCAAATTAATAAAACAAATAGATAAGATTGATGACGGAATATTATCTTTTGCTTCTGATAAGACTTCCCTTTTTACTACCGGCGGAATGAAGAAAAAATTAGCTTCTGCTGATAAAGCAGCTAAAGCCGGTATTTCAGTGTTTATCGGAAATGGTTTTGAAATATCATTACAAAAAATAATTAAGAAAGAAGAGAACGGTACTTATATTATGCCGTCGGCTCATTTAAGTGCAAGAACAAAATGGCTTGCTTTTTCGCCTAGTGAAGAATCAAGCATATATATAGATGAAGGTGCAAAAAAAGCATTGCAAAAATCTTCCTTGTTACCGTCAGGTATCACAAGTATCAGCGGAGCATTTCGACGAGGTTCTCTTGTAAGTATTTATTGTGGTGATGAAAAAATCGCACAAGGACTTTCAAACTATTCGTCAGAAGAGCTTGAATTGATAAAAGGGAAAAAAACTGCTGAAATAAAAGAAATTATTTCAAACTTTTATGAGGAAGCAATTCATAAAAATAATCTTTATTTACTAAATTAATAAACAAGGAAAATTATATGAAAAAAAGTAAGTTTGCATTGATAATATTATTTTTGATTTGTATTGTCGGAATCGGATTATCACTTATTTTCGTGAAAATTGATGGAATTCCGTTACGTTCGTATCTTACCCCTGCTAACTTGGAAAAAACAAAGAATTGGTTGGTGGATAGTTTTGGATTGTGGTTACCGTTGATTATTGTTGCATTGTACATAATATTTAATATCGCAGGACAAGCTACCATGTTTTTTTCGATGCTTTGCGGATATTTATATAGTTTTAATTTCTTTGTGGCTTTAGGGTTGGCATGGTTTGGAATGTCTATAGGGATTTCAGCATCTTTTATTTGCGGTCGTTATTTGTTTAGAGAATCTTTTGAAAAGAAATTCGGGAATTCTTCACAGGTAAAAATGTTGAACGGATATATTGGTTCTCACCCATTTTTGACTTCGACATTAACACGTTTATTTTTTATTATTCCTTATAATATTCAAAATTATGCATATAGCTGTACAATAATAAAATCATTTCCCTATTTTACCGGAACAATTTTAGGAATTTTACCTATTACAATTTTGAATGTTGCATTGGGATATTTGATTGGAACCGGCGGGCTGGAAAATTCTTCAGGTGCAACAACAATAGTATCTGTAGTTGCCGTAGTATTAGTAATAATAGCAATGGTAATAGTAGGCAAAAAAATTCTTCAAAAGAAAATGGATAATAAGGATGAAGTAGCCGAAAATAAATGATAACGATTAAACAGATTAGGAATATATAATGGCACAGAATACGTTTAGTAAATTAGTTAATAACCTTTCTGCAACAGAAAAATCGACATTGTTATCAAAATTGTTAAAGTACACAGACGAATCTGTTAATGAAGAAGTTCAAAATGTTTCAAAAATTAAAACAGATAAATCTAAAACAAAAGAATTCGCTCAAAAAGAATTTGAAAAATTCTCGCTTGTTAAAAAAATTTATATCTACTTACTTTCATTCTTTAAAAACTCAACAATAGAAGATGAAGTTGTGGAATCTGAATTAGTAGATGTTAAAAAAGAACTTTTATCTAAATGTAATAGATATTTTGATGTGTCTCAAAAGAAAATAAAATCAGCTATTTTAGAAAAAATATTTCCCGTTGTTATGGGAATAGAACAATTAAAAGGTATTTATCCGAAATTATTTGAAGACAGAATGATTTTCTTTCAATTTGTAGAATATCTTATAGAAACAGAAAGAAAACCTGAAATTGCAGAAATAAAAGGTCTAATAGACCTTAGATCTCTTGAGGTAAATGATAAACTCTTAGAAAAACATGAATATAATTCAGAAAAAGAAAAGCGAATCAAACATTTCTTTTTGAAAGTTGCAAAAATTGATATGTCAAATCTTAATTTTGATGTTTCAAAACTCAATATTCTTATAAAATATTTGGATTATGATTTTGATTATTTACCAAGTATTTTCGGTGTCAATGCTTTAGAAAATGTATCTATGGGACTTCAAGAATTATTCATTACAGAAGATGTTATCGGTTATTTTAAACGATTGAATTCTTTGTTGTCTACTTTGGATGTTTCTATTTTGTCATCTAAAACATATAAATCATTTTTATATTTTATCGGAGAATTAAGTAAAGAAACTCCTTCGCCTACCGGTAGTAATACTGATGTTGCAGAATTTGATGAAGCAGTTCATAAAGTTATGGATAGTCTTGAAGATTTACGTTCTTCATTATTATTAGAACAAACGATTAAATTTTTCTCAAAAGATATATTTTACAGCGGAAGACCATTGGAATTAAATATTTCAGTTGTTGATATGTATAAGATTTATAAAATGCCTATAATCGATAAAGAATGGTCTAGAAGTTATTCTGATATAAGAGAAAAAAATATCAGGCATCAAATTTCTAAAGTTTATAATAATTACGATTTTGATTCTTTTGTTTATTTTAATAAAGAATTAATAAATCGATTAGAACTTTATTCAAATGCAAAGGTTAAAGATTTTTACTCTTTAAATATTTTGAAGAA
>JAGANG010000062.1 GCA_017624275.1 Spirochaetales bacterium
AACTTCACAAGTTTACGCCCGAACTTTTCATCTTTTGTTGTGATTTTCTCATAAATTCTAGCGATATACTCCAGAAACCGAAACGGCATATTTTGGTTAATTGTCGATTGATGTTCAATCAGAATGACGATTTTCCCATCAATAAGCATTGCGATGTCGTTGTAATACTTCATATAAAGTACACGTTCTAGCATAACCGGCTGAATGTCCGTTGTTTCCACTTCGAGGTTCGTCCCATGTAAAGCATTATAAAGTGAAATAAAATTTTCTTTCGCATTGATGTCATGTGCGAATAAATCGACAAAGACCGAATCCTTGTAGTTACGATTTGTTTTTTCTTGTGTCATATATTTTCCAGTAAATTATAGATTAGGAAATTTCTGTTATTCAGTGACAGCTCTGCTGTCTGCAAAAAAACAAAATCTCCATTACATATAAACAACTTTTCTTCTTTTTTATTGCATGTTTGGCGAAAAAAGTTGAAGTTTTTTTGTGAAATGCTGTTTAAACAGTGTTTGAGAGTATGCCGTTCAATGGTGTTTTACCGGTAAAAATGGGGAAAATGGTGGGAAAAAAGTATTTAATATCGGTTAAATATCAAGTAGTCATTTTGTAGGAAAGGAGCGGATAAAACTTTCTAATCGAAAGTTTTTCGCTCCTTTTTTGTTGTTAAATCCGTTCTTAAAATTTTACTTCATTTGTTATAAAACTCTCGCCTTTGTGTAGATAAAGATTGAGGAAAAATCAAAAGTGATTCGACTTTAGAATAAGTAAAAAAAAATCAGTCATAAATTTACGCTAATGAAATGTGCAGTCGATAATTTTCGGTATGAAAAGAGAAATATTAATACTGATTTTTTTATTACAAATTGCTTTTTTTGCATTTCCGAAAGATGTCCAAGGTGAATGGCAATCTGAAGTTTATCCGTTGATTGGTACCGACGAAGGTTTGTTTCAATTGAACGAAGGAATTTTGTTGCCGTTGTGGACGGGAGCCGGAGTACAAAAAATAATTTTTTCCGACAGGTATTATTTGCTTACTGATAAGGGAATTGTAGCCAGTGATGATTTACATTTTTTTGAATTCAGAAATACCGGTTTGCCGGTTCATACGATTAAGCATTACGATTCTTTCGGGAAAAAACTTATTTATGCTCAAAAAGAATTGAAAGATTTAGAAGCTCATCCGCAGCGTTCCGAGATTTTGGTTACGGCTACGAGAAATTCTGTATTTTTATCACGAGACAGCGGACGACATTGGAGCGATTTAGGTTTTGGTTCTTCTATCAGCGGATTAAAATGTGTTGCTGTGGCAGATTTACCCGACGGGAACGGCGGAACGCAGCTTGTCGTATTTTTATCTCACGCTATTCAAGGACTTTCATATATTTTGCCGGATTCTTCCAATCCAAAATGGATAAAATTATCAGCCGGTTTTAAAATCCCGCAAGGTACTTCCGGAGTGGATGAAATCGCTGATATTTTACCGGTAGTCAGAAAAGATGAATCGGGTAATGAAATAACAGATGTTTATATCGGATTGAGTTTTTTTCCGGGAATCTACAAATTAAATTGGGCTTCAAAAAGAGTTCAGTTGCTTTGGACTGATAAAGAGAAAAATCATACCGTAGAAAGTATGGTTCCGTTGGGAAATAAGATTCTTTATATTCAACGAGGAAGTTTTTCTTCTTTTGCTATGGCTACAGGGGCAGATTTGGGAACGCCTGATTTTGTTCATAAATGGCAAGATTACAACGGTGAAAGTCCGAAACATCCGAATTGTGCTTATTTTACAGAAAATATTGAAGGGAAAATTTATCCGATAGCTTTATCGGAATTGTGGATGCTGACTCCGGATGATATTCGTGCAAAATATCAGGAAGCAGCCGTAAATCGAAAATGTATTTATATTCCGGCAGGGCAGAGTCACGGAAAACGTTTGGAACGTCATTTGCAAACCGTAGAAAATAACGGACTTAACGGAATTGTAATAGATATGAAGGATGATTTGGGAATGATTCGTTTTGATGCCAGATCTCCGGAAATTCTGGAAAAAGATGCTGTGAGCCGTTATGCGATAACTTTGGATCCTTTTGTTAAAAAAATGAAAGAACGTGGAATTTATTTGATTGCACGGGTGGTGGTTTTCAAAGATAAAAAATTGCACTATTACAAAGATGGTAAATATGCCATTAAAAATTCTAAAACCGGTAAAAATTGGCAAGGTTTTAAACGTTACAACAAAATTTATGATGAAGCCGGAAATGTTACCGGACGAGTTGCGGAATATTATGACGAATACTGGGTAGATCCGTATTGTGAAGAAGTGTGGGCTTATAATGTTGCGGTTGCTCAAGAATTGATAGAGCGTGGTTTTGACGAGATTCAGTTTGATTATATCCGTTTTCCGACTGACGGTTGGAATCAGGCTAATGCGTCGTATACATGGCGTGAAAAAGGTATGAACAGAGAGTCTGCATTGATTTCATTTTTGTCTCATGCCAGAGAAAATATCGACGCACCTATAGGTATAGATATTTACGGTTCTAACGGTTGGTATCGTTCCGGAGTGCGTACCGGACAGGATGCAGAGCTTTTGGCAAAATATGTTGATGTTATTTGTCCGATGTTTTATCCGAGTCATTTTGAGCAGGACTTTTTAGCTCATGAGCCGGCAGAAGACAGAACGTATAGAATTTACTACATGGGCGGATACAGAAACAGTATGGTAGTTCATAATCGTGCAGTAATCAGACCGTGGGTACAAACTTTTTCTTTGCCGGTAGCATACGACCGCAAATATTACGGAAAAGAATATGTTCGTCGAGAGATTTTAGGCGTACGTGACAGTTTGAATGTCGGATATATGTATTGGAACAACAGCGGACGTTACGACGAGGTTTTTCCTGATTTTGGTGATAAACAGCAAGTTTATACACAAAACGGAAATATTGATTTATCAAATACGGACTAATTTTATTGTTTAATAATTTAATGGGGCAATCTGACAAGGCTTATCAGGTTGCCCCATTTTTTTATGTGAATCGGGGACTTAAACGGAATTCTCGGTACAGATAAAAATCTTGATACAGTTAATGTCAAAATGAAATCTTTTGTAAAAAACATTTGATTTTATATGGAATTCAATGGCAGTGAATTTGCGAAACCTTATTAAAAACAATAATGAAAATCACAAATAGGATTGTTCATTTTTTTACATTCCTTGTAAAGTATGGCTTTATACAGAGATAGACCATCAAGGTATAATATTTACACTTTTAAGTATTGTGTTTTTTATGCATACGTGTTATATAGCGTACCGCTTTGCCGAAAATATCTAAAAGAACGCTATATATAGTGTTCTTATTATTTCAAAAGAGATTATTGACAGAGGGAGAAAAAAGGATGAAATGTCCAGTTTGCGGTTGTCTGGAAGATAAAGTTATAGAATCTCGACAGAGTGCCGGCGGAGACTCGATTCGTCGTCGAAGAATGTGTATGGGGTGCAATTATCGTTTTACTTCATATGAACACATTGAAGAAAAAAAATTAATGATTGTTAAAAAAGATAAAAGACGCGAAGAATTTTCCGAAGAAAAGTTATCGAAAGGTGTCTATCGAGCTTTTGAAAAACGTTCTGTTCCGCCGTCTGTTATTACTAAGCTTATCAACGATATCGGTGAGCAATGCGTAATACTGGCTGGTGAATCGCATGAGATTGACAGCAGTCGTATCGGAGAATTGGTAATGGATAAGTTACAAGATATCGATATGGTAGCTTATATTCGTTTTGCGTCAGTTTACAGACAGTTTGACGATGTGAAAGAATTTATAAGGGAAATTAAAAGAATAAAAAAATAAATTATGGGAGAAAACAACTTACAGATGAGTACATGGAGAGAAGACTTTTTAGGTATAAAGCCTAAAGATGATGAATATATCATTAAGCACATCATAAAAAGAGACGGTCAATTGGAGATTTATAACCGTGAAAAATTGATTCGTGCAATCAGCGGAGCTGCAAAGGCGATAGGAAAGGAAGATGAAAAACTTGTAGAACGTCTTGTAACTCTGACAGAAGAAAAAATTCGTGCAATGATGAATAAACGTCATCCTAATTCTGCTCCGGCGTTGGAAGAAGTTCAAGATTGTGTAGAGGCTGTTTTGATAGAAGATCGCCAAGTAGAACTTGCAAAGGCATATATTTTGTATCGTGCAAAACATCAAAATATTCGTGATACAAAAGAGTTAATGCTTAATATTAACGAGACAATGGACGGATATTTACGCCAATCAGATTGGCGTGTAAATGAAAATGCCAATGTAAATTATTCTTTGGGCGGATTGATTCTTCACAATTCCGGCTCGATTACGGCGAATTATTGGTTGAAAAATATTTATCCTAAAGACGTTGCAGATGCTCATGTTAATGCGGATTTCCATATTCATGACTTGTCTATGTTTTCCGGATATTGTGCAGGTTGGTCTTTGCGTCAGTTGATAGAAGAAGGGCTCGGCGGAGTAGAAGGTAAAATCTCTTCTAAACCGGCACGCCATTTGTACACTTTGATGTTCCAGATGGTAAATTTCTTGGGTATTATGCAAAATGAATGGGCGGGAGCACAGGCTTTTTCAAGTTTTGATACTTATATAGCTCCTTTTGTTCATGCGGATAAATTAAATTATACAGAAGTAAAACAGGCTATTCAAAGTTTTATTTTCGGAGTTAATATTCCGTCACGTTGGGGAAGTCAGGCTCCTTTTACTAATATCACGCTTGACTGGACTGTACCGGAAGATTTACGTAACAAACCGGCAATTGTAGGCGGAAAACAGTATGAAAATTATACTTACGGCGATTTCCAAAACGAAATGGATTTGGTTAATAAGGCATTCTTGGAAATAATGCTTGAAGGTGATGCTAACGGACGCGGTTTTCAATATCCTATTCCTACTTATAATATTACAAGAGAATTTAACTGGGATTCAGAAAATGCAAAATTACTTTTTGAAATGACAGCTAAGTATGGAACACCTTATTTCCAAAACTTTATTAACAGTGATTTAAATCCGAGTGATGTTCGTTCCATGTGTTGTCGTTTGCAGCTTGATAAACGTGAATTGCGTAAACGTGGCGGCGGACTGTTCGGTGCTGATGAATTTACCGGTTCAATCGGTGTTGTAACTATTAATTTACCGAGAATCGGTTATTTGACATCTACAAAGACAGAATTTTTTGCGAGATTGAGTCATTTTATGCAATTGGCGAAAGAATCACTTGAGATTAAGAGAAAAGTTATAAATCGTTTAATGGAAAGCGGATTGTTCCCTTATACACGTCGCTATTTGCAACATTTGAACAACCATTTTTCGACTATCGGAATTAACGGTATGAATGAATGTTTGTTGAACTTTATGGGAAAAGATATTACTTCACCGGAAGGAAAAGAGTTTGCTCTTGAAATTCTTGATTTTATGAGAAAACAATTGGCAGATTATCAAGAAGAAACCGGAAGCTTGTTCAATTTGGAAGCTACACCGGCTGAAAGTACAAGTTATCGTCTTGCTCGTCATGACAAAGCTCATTATCCGGAAATTATAGCTTCCGGGGATGACGATCCGTATTATACAAACTCTACTCAGTTGCCGGTAGATTGGACAAAGGATCTTTTTGAAGCGTTAGACCATCAAGATGATTTACAAAAACGTTATACCGGAGGTACTGTATTCCATGCATTTTTGGGTGAAGCGATTTCAGACTGGAAAATGTGTAGAAAATTGGTGAAAACTATAGCTTACAATTACCATTTGCCGTATTTCAGTATTTCTCCGACATTTTCGGTTTGTCCTAAGCATGGTTATCTTGCAGGTGAGCATTTTAATTGTCCACATTGTAAGACGGAAAAAGAACATGAGCTTAAAATGAAGATAAATGAATTGAAAGCTCAAAAAGAAAAGTTATTAAATCAAGAAATTGGTTAATTAATAAAATAAGATTAGTTGGGTGAAAAACATCTAAAATATAATTAAAAGGAGTAAGGAATGAGTACAGAAGCAAAAATCAGAGAAATCGATACTGAGATTGCACAATTAGAAAATGAACTTTCAAATGTAAAAGGAACAGCAACTGAAGTTTATTCTCGTATTGTGGGATATTATCGAGCTGTAGGAAACTGGAACAAAGGAAAACGTGAAGAATTCAAACATCGTGTTTGTTTTGATGTCGGAAATTCTGAAGAAAAAGAGATTGTTGCTGAAGAAAAAGTTGCGGCAACATCGGAAGTGAAAGTAGAAATTCCTGTAGCTCCTACTGTGATTTCAACAGAAAAACTTCGTTATTTATTGTTTAGCAGCGATTATTGTCGTAATTGCCAGCCGGTAAAAGAATATTTGGACGGAAAATACATATCTTACGAATCTGTAGATGTTTCTACTGATTTGGGAATGAATGCGGCTAAAGCTTGGGATGTAAAAGCGACTCCGACAATGATTGTCTTGAATAATAACGATAAAGTTGTGTGTAAAGCAAACACAAGAGAAGAAGTTATGAAATTTTTTGAAGGAATGAAAGTTGCCCAATAATTTTGGTAACAGCTGAATTTCGAATAAAACGCCTTTTATTTCATTGTTTTCAATGG
>JAGANG010000063.1 GCA_017624275.1 Spirochaetales bacterium
CAACTCTGTTGACGGACAAAATGGTACTTCAACAGGTGGAAACTCTGCCGACGGACAAAACGGTACTTCTACAGGTGGTAACTCTGCCGACGGACAAAACGGTAATTCAACAGGTGGAAACTCTACTGGCGGACAAAACGGCAATTCTACAGGTGGTAACTCCGCTGACGGACAAAATACTAATTCAACAGGTGGAAACTCTGCTGACGGACAAAATGGTAATTCTATAGGTAGCAACTCTGCCGACGGACAAAATACTAATTCAACAGGTGGAAACTCTGCTGACGGACAAAATGCTAATTCAACAGCTGGAAACTCTGCTGACGGACAAAACAGCAATTCTACAGGTGGGAACTCTGCTGACGGACAAAATACTAATTCAACAGGTGGAAACTCTGCTGACGGACAAAACGCTAATTCCACAAGTAGCAACTCTGCCAATGGACAAAACGCCAATTCTACAGGTAGCAACTCTGCTGACGAGCAAAATGATAATTATTCAGAAAGTGATTTTGTAGATGAACAAACCGATTCTTCTACTGAAAACGATTTTGCAGAAGATGATGATGATGATTTAAATGATTATGATTCTAATTCCAAAGAAGATAAATCGTCTTATTCTGATAGTAAAAAAGAAAATAAGACTTTATCAAAAAGTGAATTACGAAAATTAGCACGTGAAAAGAAAAGAAAAGAACGAGAAGCCGCACGTGCCGAACGAAAAAGAAAACGTGAAGAAGCCAGAAAGAAATTAATGGAAAATCTTTCTAAAGATCGTAAAAACAAGAAAAATAAAACGAATAGTTTCAATGATTACCAAACTTTCACTCCTGATGATGAAGATGAAGAATTTGAGTTAATAGATTGAAAATGGTAAAAGACATTTATTCAGTAAATATTGGAGGAAATTATGAATAATAAAGTTTGGGTAGGTGTTACGGCTGTTTGTGTAACAATAATTGTTATTTTATTGATGTTTTTATTCGGTAAAGAAAAAATCGGTATTGAAAACAGCAAATATCAACATAATCAAGAAGAAAATACTCAAAATGTTTCGGCAACAAACGACCGTGAAAATATTTTAAAAATAATACGCATATATATGAATAAAGGTGAATTTGATCGTGCATTAGATCAAATAGATGTTTTATTACGCCAAAATATTGATGATGCCGAAGTCTTAGAATTGCAAGACATGGTCATAAATATGAAAAATGAGCAAAAAGAAAAAGAATTAAAAGAAGCTCAAAAACAACAACGAAATAATTATTATCCTCAAAATGATACTCCGTATGAAAATATGAATACCGTAATCGAACGACGTGATGAAATGCCGATGATTATAAGTCGCGGTAATGCAGAAAAACAAGAGCAAGATATTGCACAAAAAGAAATTGATGATTTATTAAATAAAGGATTAAAAGAATACAATACACAAAATTACACTCGTGCTCGCAGTATTTTAAATGATGTATTGGAAAAAGATAAGGAAAACCCGGAAGCCAACGCAGCACTTGCAGCGACTTTGCTTGATGAAAATCCTGATGATACAAAAAATCTTGAAGAAGCCGTAAAAAGAGCTCAACAAGCATTAAAAAAAGATCCGAATCAAGAAACTGCTCGCCTGGTTCTGGGAAAAATCTACGCAAAACGCGGAATGTCCGAACAAGCTATTGAAGAATATAAAAGACTTCTTCAAATCAACCCGAACAGTTATGAATTATTTTATGAACTGGGAAAACAATATTTTAAAAGTAAGCAATATGAAAAAGCAATTGAAGCTTTTATCAGTGCCACAAATATCAAGCCTGATTTTATTCACGGATATTTTTATCAAGGGCTTTCATATTATAAAAATGAAGAAATAAAAGAAGCAATCACCGTTTATACAAAAGTTTTGGATATGGATCCGGAATTCTATGAAGCAAATGCTAATTTAGGTGAAATTTACCGACTCGACGGTGACGCAAATAACGCAATTAAATATTTTAAAAAAGCAGTTTCTATTAATAATAAAGCAAGCTTACAAAAAAGACTCGGAGATTGTTACAAAGACTTAAAGAAATATCAAGAAGCTCTTGAATGTTACAACAAATCTATTTCTATTAATAAACAAGAATCATCTCAAGAAAAAAATTACGCTGTTTCTTGTTATAACGAAATGGCTGATATTCGAATATTACAAGAAAAATATTCCGAAGCAAAAAAATTAGCACTCAAAGGTTTAGAAATCATACCGGACAATGCCAATTTGCATTTTATCGCAGCTTTTGCCAGTGAAAAAGACAATGATTCTGCATCAGCCATTGACGAATATTTAAAAGCAATTGAATTAAATCCTACCTTTACAACTGCTTATATCAATGTTTCGGCATTATACAACGCAATCGGAGAACCGCAAAATGCCGTTGATATACTCAAAAGAGGATTAGAACATGATGCGACTAATTATAAATTGTTAAATAATTTAGGAAATGCTTTGCAAAAACTGGAATTCTACGAAGAAGCAATAAAAAATTATAAAAAAGCAATCAGTTTAAATAATGACATTTCAGACTTACATTTAAATCTGGGGCTTTGTTATAAATCTGTTAATAATCAAAAAGAAGCCATAAAATCTTTCACAAAAGCAGCCGAGCTTTCTCCGTCATCCGAAGAAATTCAATACGAACTTGCAGAAAGTTACTTCCAACTTCAAGATTATGAAAATGCCGAGAAATTGCTTTTGTATCTGAACAACAATTCTCAATCAAATAAAAAAGCTAAAATCGATGAAATGCTTAACGCTATTAAAGCCCAAAAAGAAGCGGCTGCCGATGAAGCTGAAAAACAAAATGACGAAAACGATTTAACTACAGACAATATAACCGTTACTTATTAATTCTTAATTTTACTACAGATTAACAAGGGATAAAAAGTCCCTTGTTTTTTTATTACCTGATTAGAACGAAAAAAAGCCTGTTCCGGAAAGCTTTGAAACAAATATTGAGAACTAAATAGCAAACTGACATAGAATACAAAAAAAGGTGCGGAGTTTTTCCGCTCCTTTTTTTATAGTTATAATCTTATAGTCCCCGAACATCATGAGATTATGGTTTGCAACTGTTGCATATTATGCTTTGCAGATAATACAAATTGTACTTTGCAAAATTCAAAGCTTGTATGTCCACCATAATGTAAAAGAATCAAGACTTTATGTAAAAAAAATCCAAGATATGCAATAAAAATGACTCCAAAACGCATTAAAGTTAAATAGAAGAATTCTCTTCGAGTCTATATTTTAAGGAACAATAAATGAATAATTTTAAACCGTGGGAAGACCTAACAATCACCGATGACTTCATGTTTTGTAAAGTCATGTCAGACCCGGATATTTGCAAGGAGCTTTTGGAAATTTTATTACACATCAAGATTGAACGGCTAAAGTTTCAGGAACCGCAGAAAAGTTTTAAGCTGACATCCGAATCTCGTGGAATTCGCCTTGATGTTTATGTAAAAGACAGCAATCGTGTTTTCGACATCGAATTACAAACTACAAACGAGAGAAATCTTGAATTACGAACAAGATACTACCAAGGCGTGATGGATATCAGTGAGCTCGAAAAGGGAGAATTCTTTTCAAACATGAAAGAAAGTTATATTATCTTCATCTGTATGTTTGACCCATTTGGAGCAGATATGCCGATTTATACGGTAAAACAGACGTTTGCAGAAAATGAAAAGCTAATTTTTGAGGATAAAACCCACAAGATATTTTATAATGTCAAAGCTTTTGAGAAAATCGCAAACGATGTTGAAACAAAGGCATTTTTGGAATATCTTTGCAAACATCAACCGACCAGTAAGTTTACCGACACACTGGAACGTGCGGTTTACAGAAACAGAAACAATCAAAACTGGAGGAAAGATTATATGACTTTAGCTTATGATTTATCATTGGCAGCCGAAAAAGCAGCTAAAAAAGCCCGTGAAGAAGGTATTACCCTAGGTGTACAACAAGCCAAGCTTGAAACTGCAAAAAGTATGAAAGCTGAAAAAATGCCAGTTTCAATGATTGCACATTTCACTGGACTGTCTACAGAAGAAATTGAAAAGCTGTAATTCAAACATGTTTATGTATAAAGGCTGTTCTTGTATGGAAATGGTTACTTTTAGGTAATTTTGGTTACAGCCCGTAACCTTGACAAGATACAGCCTGTAACCAATTCAACACACTGTTTGTGTCATGTTAAGGAAACCACCAGTATCCAATTAAGGATACTGACTTGTAAACTAAAAAAAGCCTGTTCCGTGAAGTTTTGAAAACTTTTAGGAAACAGGCTTTTTTAGTTTATAAAATGGTTCTTAGAATAATCCGGAAATTACGCCGTCATCATCTACATCGATTGCTTCCGCAGCCGGTACTTTAGGTAATCCCGGCATTATCATAATGTCTCCGGCAAGTGCTACCACAAAACCGGCACCGGCAGAAAGTCTAACCTCTCTAATCGGTAATACGTAATCTTTCGGAGCTCCGACCCAAGTTTTTTCGTGTGAAATAGAATTTTGTGTTTTTGCAATACAAACAGGTAAATTACCGTATCCAGCCTCAGCAAATGCTTTAAGTTTTTTTGCAGCTGCCGGCTGAATATCCACAGATTTTGCCCGGTAAATATTTTTTGCAATAGTTTCTATTTTTTCTTCTAACGGCATTTCCAATGGATAAAGTTGGTGGAAATCGTTCGGTTGTTCACAAACTTTTACGACTTCTTCCGCTAATTCGGTTACGCCTTTTCCGCCTTCTGCCCAACCTTTTGAAATTACGGCTTTTACACCAAGTTCTTCGGTAAGTTTTTTCAATGTCGAAACTTCCGCATCTGTATCATTAACAAAGTGATTAATCGCAACAACCGGAGTAACACCGAATTTTTTTACATTCTCAATGTGAGTTTTTAAATTCTCAAAACCTTTTGTTAATGCTTCAACATTTTCTGCTCCTAATTCATTTTTAGGAACTCCGCCGTGCATTTTCAAAGCTCTTACAGTCGCTACGATTACAATTGCAGAAGGTTTGATATTTCCCATTCTACATTTGATATCCATAAATTTTTCAGCACCGAGATCAGCTCCGAAACCGGCTTCGGTAACAACATAATCACCAAGGCTCAATGCTGACAATGTAGCCATCAAACTGTTACAACCGTGTGCAATATTTGCAAAAGGTCCGCCGTGAATAAAAGCAGGAGTTTTTTCCAAAGTTTGTACAAGATTCGGTTTCAATGCGTCTTTTAAAATTGCCGCAATCGCACCTTCAACTTTCAATTCTTTAGCCAAAACATTGCGTTTGTCATAAGTTTGACCGATTACGATATTTCCGATACGTTCTTTTAATTCTTTAATACTTTTTGATAAACAAAGAATCGCCATTATCTCACTGGCAACAGTAATATTAAAACCATCTTGACGAGGTGTTCCGTCTGTAGTCGCACCAAGTCCGATTACAATATTTCGCAATGCTCTGTCGTTTAAATCTACGCAACGTTTCCAACTGATTTGTCTAGGGTCAATACCGAGAACATTTCCTTGTTGAATGTGATTGTCTATAACAGATGCCAAAAAGTTATTTGCAATAGAAATAGCATGAATATCTCCGGTAAAATGCAAATTAATATCTTCCATCGGTACAACTTGAGAATATCCACCGCCAGTAGCTCCACCTTTTACACCGAAACATGGTCCCAAAGACGGCTCACGCAATGCAATAACAACATTTTTACCGATATGATGAAGTGCATCCCCCAATCCTACTGAAACTGTAGATTTACCTTCTCCCGCAGGAGTCGGAGTAATAGCCGTAACAAGAATCAATTTACCTTTCTTATCACTAGAAAGAATTTCTTTTAGTTTTGAATATTTAACTTTTGCTTTATAGTCACCGTACAATTCCAAATCTGTAGCTTGTAAATTTACTGAAGCTGCAATTTCTGTAATCGGTTTCATTTCATTTTTCTGAGAAATTTCAATATCACTCAACATTTTAAAATCCTTACAATAGAAATATGTTGAGGAAAATATCATAAAAAATAAAAAGTTTCTACCTATAGAAAACCTGAGTGGTAATTAAAAAGAAAAGTTTTCTCCCAAATATAAACGTCTTACTTCCGGGTCATTAACCAAGTCATCAGGTTTGCCTGTTCTGAATATATTACCAAGATTGATAATATATGCTCTGTCGGTAATGGAAAGAGTTTCACGAACATTGTGGTCGGTAATAAGTACGCCGATATTACGTTCTTTTAGTTTACGTATGATTTGCTGAATATCTGCAACGGCAATCGGGTCTACTCCGGCAAAAGGTTCATCCATAAGCAAAAATTTCGGATAAAGAACCAAAGCTCTTGCAATTTCCGTACGTCGTCGTTCTCCACCGGACAAAGAATAGGCTTTTTGTTTTACAAGACGACGAATATTAAGCTCTTCTATCGCCTCATCTTTACGCCGTTGCTTTTCTTCCTTTGAAATTTTCAACATCTCAAGAACTGCATCTATATTTTCTTCTACGGTAAGCTTTCTGAATACTGAAGATTCCTGCGGTAAATAACTAATTCCTACTCTGGCACGTTTATACATTTGCATTTTGGTAATATCATAATTATCCAATAAAATCCGCCCGCTCGTCGGAGTAACAAAACCTACTATCATATAGAAAATTGTCGTTTTCCCCGCTCCGTTCGGTCCCAACAATCCGATAACTTCACCTTGATCCATTCCGAAAGAAGCGTCATTTACTGCTGTCTTCAATCCAAAACGCTTAATCAAATGACTTATTTCTAAGCGAGATTTTTCAACATTTTCTTCCAATAAGCTTTTATAAATATTCATACGCATTTACCACATAATAAAAAAGATATTTGGATATATAACATAAAATTATTATTAATAAAGAATGTCCGACAATAAAAAAACCCTAAAGCTAAGCTTTAGGGTTTTTGCCCGAGACCGGACTTGAATCGGTACGATTGTTGAGATCGCAGGATTTTAAGTCCTGTGTGTCTACCAATTCCACCACTCGGGCGACTCTGTAGGCGACGAGCGGAATCGAACCGCTGATAGAGATTTTGCAGACCTCTGCCTTACCGCTTGGCGACGTCGCCGAACTTGTCTGCGTTATACATTATAACTTACTCCATGTCAACATTTTTTTCTAATTTTTTTTCAAAATCAACTTTTTCTATTACCGACATAAAAAAAGAGACCGTCCGAAAATAAAAGACAGCCTCTTGTTGTTGCTTTTATAAAGTCACAGAATACAATTGTACCCCGTAAGCCGGTAAATCAGATAATGTTATTTTTCCGCTATCCAAAGATGCAGCAGCTTTATCCGTACCCAATATTTTCACACATAAAGCATTTTCTACCGGTAAAGTATCAACATTCAACGTTACCGTACTGTAATTATTTCCTGAAAAGTTAAAAATACAGATTAGACGTTCGCCTTCTTTTTCCAGCATATAAGCACCGACTGAATTATTTTCAGGTACTGACGATATAACAGAAAAATCTCCGGTTCTTAACGCTGCATATTGATTTCTTATAGACAAAAGTTTTTTATGATATTCCAACAAGGACTCATTATTACCGATCTGTTTTTCAATTTCAGCCCAGTCCGGTGCATATCGGTATTGCATATCGCCTCTTGTATCCTGATTCTTTTGTCCGTATTCATTACCGAAGTAAATAAAAGGAATTTGCGGTCGTAACAATAATGTTGCAGCTGCTAATTTTTGACGTTCAATATCTGCAAATTCTGAAGCCGGACGTTTTTGATACAAATCGTGATTATTTAAGAAACTTCCGTAAGTTTTTCCGGCAGCCATTTTTAATTCATCGATAAATACTGATTTAACTCCGTTATTCAAAGCATTATAAATACTTTTTCCTGCATCAAAATCAAATACCATGTGAAACTCCGGAGCTTCTTTTGTTCCGAAATATGCGTCCATTCTTTCTCTGTCTTCATTAATCCACGCTTCACAAACCATAAATTTCGGATAGCCGAACTCGGAATACTTATCTACAACTTCACGCATTTCTGCAAAATATTTATGAGTTTCATCTGTATCGATAACGCCGTCCGGAGTTTCCAGTAAATAACGAACTGCATCTACTCTGATTCCGTCAAAACCTTTATTTAACCAAAATCGTATTACATTTTTCATTTCTTCACGAACTTCATAATTTCTGAAATTCAAATCCGGCATACCAGACCAAAAAGCTCCGTAATAATAAGGTTGAACATCATTTGCTTTATATCTTGATCTGTTTCTGTGCCAAGTAAATTTATTTCCCATAGGATTCCACGGTAACGGCTCTTTATTCCACAAATACCAATTTTCTTTTTTATTCTTTCGTTCTGAAGAATCAATAAACCACTGATTTTTAGCAGAAGTATGATTAGGTACAAAATCGAAAATTACTTTTACCCCTATTTTATGAGCTTCTTGCAAAAGTTCTTCCACATCAGCCATTGTTCCGAAAAGTGGATTAACTTCGTAATAATTTACGATATCATATCCGTGCATATTGTCTTGATGACGCACACTTTTGCTGTCACAATCAAAAATCGGCGAAAGCCAAATTGCATCACATCCAACATTTTCCTTAATATAGGAAAGTTTTTGAGTAATACCTTTTAGGTCACCGCAACCATCGCCGTCAGAATCTGCGAAAGCTTTTACCCAGATATGATAAAAAGACGCATTTTGGTACCAATCAGCTGTCAGATTTGACATTTGATTTTTAAGATTCTTTTCTGTTATTTGCGAATCGTACGGACTTTTGTATTTAATATTTCCGCACCAATCGTACAATCCCGGATTTTTCTTTGTTTGCGGGCCGGAAACACAACTTGTAATCGCAAGTATTACAAACATCACAAAAGTTATAATTGATTTTCTGTTCATTATATTTTCTCCTTTTAATTAAAATTAAATATTTAAATACATGTAATGAATATTTACGTCAATAGCATTTTGTAAATAGACTCAGCTTGCTTTGTACACAAAAGAGTATAAACGACAGACCCCTATTCCATTTTGATATAGCCAACCAATACCTTACTTGTATTTTCAAAAGTCATAGTATATACTCGCCCTTCTTTAGAATTAATAAGGTAAAAAAATGACAATCCAACTATCAGACCATTTTACATACAAAAAGTTATTGCGTTACGTATTCCCGTCAATCTTGATGATGATCTTTACATCTCTTTATTGCATTGTTGACGGATTCTTTGTTTCCAACTTTGTGGGGAAATCAGCCTTTGCCGCCATAAATCTTATGATGCCGATTCTTATGGGAGTCAGTACCATTGGATTTATGCTCGGAACCGGCGGCAGTGCAATTGTTTCTAAAACATTGGGAGAAAAAGAACCGGAAAATGCAAACAAATATTTTTCTATGATAACTTATGCCGCTATTATTTTAGGGAGCTTTCTTTCTGTTGTAGGATTTGCTTTTGCTGAACCTATAGCTCGTTCCTTTGGGGCTGACGGAGAACTTCTTTTAAACAGCGTAATTTATGTACGAATTCTTTTTGTATTCACGCCGACATACATGCTTCAAGTAATGTTTCAAAGTTTTTTTGTTGTGGCGGAAAAACCGCATTACAGTTTGCGAATTACTTTATTTGCCGGAATTGCAAATATGATTTTAGACTATGTATTTATCGTTTTGTTCAATTGGGGAATTGCAGGAGCTGCTTTTGCTACAGGAATCGGATATTGTATCGGTGCCGGCGTTCCTATTTTTTACTTTGCCAGAAAGCATAATTCCAGCGAACTAAAACTTTGCAAAACTCGATTTTACGGGAAAATCTTCCTTAAAACTTGTACAAACGGCTCATCCGAAATGGTCAGCAATCTTTCATCTTCAATTGTAGGAATTTTATATAATCTTCAACTTATGAAATATGCAGGGGAAGATGCTGTTGCAGCCTACGGAATTTTAATGTACGCAGGTTTTATTTTCATTGCAATTTATAGAGGTTATTCAATGGGAAGCAGCCCGATAGTCAGTTTTCATCAAGGTGCAAAAAATTATACAGAATTAAAAAATATGTTTAAAAAAGGACTTTCATTGATGATTTTAGGCGGGCTTCTGTTCGTTACAATTGCCGAAATCTTTGCACGCCCTCTTGTAGCTATTTTTGCAAATTATGACGCTAAACTTTTTGAAATGACTGTTCACAGTGCAAGAATTTGTCTGATTTCATTTTTATTTGCGGGAATCAACATTTGGGGAAGCGGATTTTTTACAAGCCTGAACAACGGCTTAGTTTCCGCCCTTATTTCATTTCTCAGAACTTTAGTTTTTCAAATTGCTACAATTTTGATTTTACCTTTAATTTTCGGATTGGACGGTATTTGGGTTGCAATGGTAGCTGCTGATATTCTTGCTTCCGTTGTCACATTGGCATTTTTATTAAAACTTCGAAAAAAATACAATTACTGATAGTTTGCGACAATTTGTCTGCCCCTTCGTAAATGCTCATCTTACAATCTTAGGCATAAAAAAGGCGGTCTAAAATAAATAGAACCGTATTGTCCATCCGAAAAGCATCTCAACAAAGCAAATCTTTAATTTTTCCTTACTTTAGCAGAGCTTTTTAATTTAATCACACCTTTCAATATTGACAAAAAAAAAAAAAAAAATACAAAACGGATACATTTTATATTTATAGGAGTTTCAAAATGAAAAAGCAAAAATTATCGTTTTCTATTGTATTTGTAATTTGTTGCTTGGCAATATTTTCTTTGATTGCTTGTGACACTGCGTCCGGCGATTCAAATTCTAATGATGACAGCACAAACAAAGAAGCCAACAATAACGAAAACAATCAAAACACGCCTGCTGTTTACAATGGATTTTATAACTATCCAATCGGACGTGTAGACCCGACAGGAAAATTGACAGTTCAAAACCAAGCAGCAACTGATGTGCTATTGTTTAATGGTTCTGTTACAGCAGAAAACTATTTGGGAACAGTAAATTCTTTAGGTTCTGTAATACTCAAAATGTCTGATGAAAAGTTCTACTCAATTGTAGCGGTAGAAAAATCAATTTATGAAGAAAAAGCTGCACAAGCCCCTCAAACATCATCTTTTACTTACTACTCTAATATCTTAGGAAATAAGGTAAACGTAACAACATCTAAATCAAGTGGAAATGCTACTTGGATAATTAACAATCCTACAAGTTATTGGGCAAGTTTTACAAGTACAGATAAATCTCAAACTTATGCCGTAATAGCCCCAGGTGCTTTAAGGGTCAGCGTTCCTATAGAAGCTAACAGAAATTATTTTTATTTCGTTTCTTATACAAAAGAAATAACTTTTAATGGAAGAGTTGTTGCTGTTGTTGAAACAGACTCTCCTAGTGAGGCGGATATAGCTGTAGCAAAAGAAGGAAGCAACTATCAATTTAAAACCGATCTTGGTTCCGGAAATTTTAATCCTTCCGGTATCCTAAAACCAAGTATTCTTGTTAGAAATAATTTAGCAAAAGGTTCTATACTTGTAAACAAATCAACAATACAATTAACAAACGGTGCAAACACTGTAGACGGTGGACTTGCTGTTATTGCCGGAGAGTCTCAATTATATGTAGGATTGGAAGCCGGTGATAATATCAATACTATAAACTTCGAAAATATGGCATGGACAGCAACGGGAAACGGAAATCTTTTTGTAAAAGATGACTTTAAAATGGAAAACGGAAAGTTATACATCATCACACTTTCCGGTTCTGACGCAGCAACAAGAAGTACAAGCGTTGAAGTTGTTGACGCAGAAGCATACTTTGAAGCAAACAAATAATTTTTAACAATAACGACAAAGGAAGCTTTCAATAAAGTTTCCTTTGTTTTTTTATTAGGAGACATTTCTTTTATGCATATATTTAAAAGAATATTTTTATTTATCGCCCTGACGGCGGTATTTTTTTGGAATGTAGGATGTACTCTCAATCCCGGAGAAGTTGACAATAACGACAACACTCCGCCGGTAACATCAAAACCGACCGATGATGACAACAAGCCTGTAGTTACAGACCCGAAAGACAATGTGAAGTTTGTGAATAAAACAGACTTGATGGTAAAAATCTTTTCTGATTCATTAAAGACTGTCTTACTGACAGAAATCAAACCGGGAGAAAACTTCTCTTACAAAGCCGATGTCAATACTGCCGGAAACGTATTTTATTATACGTATTACCTTGCATTAGGAAAAGTCATGATTCCTTACGGAACAGGCGAAAGCATTGTTGATTTATCTGAAAATAAACTTGAAACAATAAATATTATTAATCCAAAAGTATTAAATACAAATAAAAACATTGTTATCATAGAAAATTTGTCACCATCCGCAATTGCCTTAGGATATGCAAATTCAGAGTTACAACCGGAAGGTGAAAGTTCTACATTATTAAATCAAGATGAATACGGCATTTATTTATTGGATTTCAGTAATAATTTGGCTGATTACAAAATCTTTGATGCCGGAAAAAATATAAGTTTGAGTGAAACTGACACCACAGACAAAGGATACATTTATTATTTTATATACAATGGGGAAGAAGTTATTTTAAATGTGAAAACTTTTCTTGACGAAGTTCTTAGAGACAAAATTTGGAAGATTTCGCTATCACAAGAACCGGGTAAAACTTTATTAGCTGGTCACTTTACTACCAGAAAGAAATCTAAAGACGGCTATATGTTATTCGGAAGACAAACTTATAGTAATGCTGACTGTGCTCTTGACGATGCACTCCCTTATTATACTTTTATCAATCCTGAAGGAGAAATCTCTGAAGAACAAACTCCGATTTTTAAAGACAACCCCAGAAATATAATGATACGCAAGGGGATTGATACAGGAAAATATATTTTAATTTGCGGAGAAAAACTTTCATCCGAGAATATAAGAAGTGCTTTTGTTTTGGGCATAGAAGGTTTAAGTATATATAAAGATATTTATCTCGGTGATGAAAATAATTGGGCTACACCAATAAGTATGGTGCAAAAAAAAGACAATACTTTTTGTGTACTCGTAGAAAAATACGTATATTCTGCTCCTGAATATAATATGAACGATCAAATTTCTACTGTTATAGGTTTGGTGGAAATTACAATAAACAGTTACACTTCTATTTCAACTAAAGTTCTATGGGAAAATAGTGAATATCCAATCACTTTTTGGTCTTACGATTTAATTTATCATGAATCATCTGATACTTATGTAATTTTAACTTGGGATGATGATAAAAACCATACGAAAGTTTTATTTATAGACGGTACATCAGGAACAGAAAAGAAAGAAAGTATTATTTTAGAAAACTTTTCTTTTGAAAAAATAACAAAAAATATCGATGAAAATATTTTCTTGTGCGGAGCTTTTATAAATCAACTTACAGACAACAGAGAAGCTTGTGTCATAGGAATAGATGTTTCTACCGGAACTTTAATAGACAGTATCCCAAAAACTTTTCCGGCTAAAGACAGAAATCTAAGTTCTTATTTCAATGATATAGTATTTGAAGACAAATATGTCATTTATGCAGGAAGTACAGATTACGATGTAAATGGTGACCTGGATGATACAATTCCGTATATAGTTGCTTATGATACAGCAAAAGACAAAATCCTGTGGGAAAGAAAATTTAATGATTTGATTGGATATAGAATTTATTCTTGTTCCGATACTGATATCAGTTTTGTTTATGAATTGTACAATGAAACAACCTGTCACAGTTACATCGTTTCTGCAGGACTTCTGGGGGAAATACCTGAAGAAGTAAAACTTACATTACCGCAAAGTACTTCTATAAAAGAAGTAGAAGCTCCGGATGCCACAGTGTATTTTTATGAAAATTACGAAGCTGTCGAAGAAGGAAATTATTATAACGAAACGACTTTTAAATGCAATAGCGAAATCACCCTTGAAGATTTGGCAGAGTTTGTACCTGAAACGATTCCGGCAGGATATACTATCACCGGCTGGTACAAATGGGATGAAGACACAGAAGAAGAGCCGATTGTTTTTCCATATAAAATAGAAGACAATTCTCATTTTTATCCGAAATTGGAACAAGTCAAAACTGACATTAATTGTGATGCGAGCAAACTTGCCGAAACTATCGCCGGACTTTCTGCCTATGAATACAAGATTATAGTTTCCGGAACAATGACTTCAGATATACTTGCTGCAGTAAGAACTGCAATGATAGACAATGAATCTGCAAAAATCAATCTTGATTTAAGCGGTACGACAGGATTGACTTCTATCGGTGACTTTGCTTTCCAAAATTGCGGTAATTTAATAAGTATTATAATTCCTGAAAGTGTAACAAAAATCGATTATGAAGCATTCTTTGAATGTGCCAATTTGACAAGTATAACAATTCCCGACAGCGTAACTGAAATCAAGCAATCTGCATTTTGGGATTGTGACAAATTGACAACAATCAATATAACTGAAAATAATGAAAATTATTCAACATCAGAAGATAGCAAGATTTTATACGATAAAAACAAATATGTTTTACTTGCATATCCGTCTGCTGCAGGTGATATTACAATTTCAGAGAGTGTTGTGTATATCGCCGATAATGCATTTGCTTATTGCGACAACTTAACAAGCGTAGTAATCCCTGAAAATGTATTTTGTGTCTACGGTTATGCATTCTTGGATTGTGATAACCTAGCAAGTATAACATTTGAAGATACAAAGAATTGGTATTATACAAGTACTTACGGTGCAACTAAAGAAATTGATGTGACAGACCCGGCACAGAATGCAGCAGATTTTAAATCCGGTAAATATAATGATAAATGGCTGATAAAAACAGAAGGCGTTTACAGCTACAAATTGAATATCGAAGATATTTCCGGGGCATGGGGGGGCTCTACAAAGTCTCCGGTATTTTCGGTAGTATTCCTAACCGACGAGCAAGTGGAAGCATCTAAAAATTACGGAGATTTCAATTTCTCAAGTCAAGCATATCAGCTTTATTCTTACGGTAATATAAAAATTGCAGATACAAACCAAACAGGTAACTATGCAGTTTACGGTTCATATCCGGTAGATGATGAATATCAATATTACACAGGAGTCGCTGCAACTGTGACCGATACAACTTTTGAATTGCTTTTGGATGTATCAAAACTTAAAAAAACAGAGATAAAATGGTTTAATTCAGAAAATGCATCAGGCGAAATGTTGACTGACAGCGATACTTTAAACCTTACAAATTACAAACCGTACGTTATAGCACTGGGAACAGAAATAAATGACCCGGATAACTACGTTATGACAGTTTGGGGAGCTGATGTAATGACCATGACACCAAGCACTACATCATTCCCGACAGATTTGGAATATGCAGCACCGAAAGTACCAACGTGTTATGATTTGACACATATCGCCGGCAATGCAACTATAGACGAAACAGGAGAATGGAAACATATATCGCTTGACGATAATTCATATGAATTTACATATACATATTATGGTACAGATGAATATGGAGATGTATACGATGCGTTTAAATTTACAAACGGCTCTTGGGAGTTCCAAGTAGGCGGAGCCAATATAACAGCATTGAATACAGAGTTCAAACTGGAAGAAAGTCAAAATGTCGGTAATATCACTTTTGATGACGGACTTTTGACTGTAGGAAGAAAATACACAATTACCTTGATAGTAAAAGGTTCTCATGAAGCTTATGTAAAAGTTGATATAACTCCTACAACAGTATATGTAAGCGATATAGTAAATACAATCTCGACACTGCCTGCCGGAGAACACAAGCTTGCAGTTACCGGAACAATGAGTAGTTCTACATTGTCAAGTATAGCTTCGACAATGAAAAAGAATACGTCTGCAATGATTGCCTTAGATTTTAGCAATACAACAGGACTGACTGCAATCAAAAATGATACATTTCTAGATTGTAGTAACATAACAAGTATAGTAATTCCTAACGGAGTAACATCTATAGGTAATGTTGCATTCACAAATTGCAAAAGTTTAGCAAGTGTGACAATTCCGGAAAGTGTAACATCTATTGCTCAAGGGCAATTTCGACTTTGTCCGAATTTGACCTGCTTTAATGTCAGTGAAAATAATGAAAATTTTTCAACATCTGATGATGGCAAAATTTTATACAGTAAAGGCAAAACTATCTTGATTGCATATCCGTCAGCAACCGGAGATATTACTATTCCGGATGGCGTAATTGAAATGACATGGGGAGCATTCTATAACTGTACTAATATAACGAGTGTAACGATTCCGGATAGCATGATTTATATTTGTGACTGGGTATTCTATAATTGTGACGGTTTAACAAATATAATAATTCCGGACAGTGTAACTTTAATCGGTGACAGTGCATTTTCCGGTTGTAGTAATTTAAAAAATGTAACAATCGGCGAAGGGGTAACTTTAATCAGTTATCGTGCATTCTATAACTGTACTAACTTAACAAGTGTAACATTTAAAGATACAAGTACTTGGTATTATACAGATACAGAAAGGTCACAAGGAGGAAGAGTTCTTTCTAGAGAAGAAGGTACCCAAATCGGGGTAACAAATCCTACAAGAAATGCGACAAATCTAAAAAGTACATATTGTGAATATTGGTGGTATAAACGATAAGTTTTAACCATTTAAGGAGCGGAAAAAACTTTCTGCTCCTTTAAACAGCAGTGTTACGTTTATAAGACTGTTATTTTTTTTAATTTCAAAGTTTAGGAGACATTTTTTATGCATATACTTAAAAGAATATTTTTATTTATCGCCCTGACAGCGGTATTTTTTTGGAACGTAGGATGTAGCCTCGATTCCGGGAACATAAATAAATCATCAGATAATGACCAACCTGTGGCTACAGATCCGGAAAACAATGTGACTTTCGTAAATAAAACTGATTTGATGGTAAAAGTTTTTTCTGATTCATTGAAAACGAATTTACTTACAACAATCAATTACGGAGAAAAATTCTCTTGTAACGCAGATATTAATGCAGCCGGAAACGTTTTTTATTACACGTATTACCTTGCATTGGATAAAGTTTTGATTCCTTACGGAACGGGACGAAGTATCGTCAATCTTTCGCAAGACAAACTTGCTACAGTAAACATCATAGAACCGACTGAAGTAAATACAAATAAAAACATCGTTATATTAGAAAATCTGTCTCCGTCGGCGATAGCGTTGGAATATGCACATTCTGAACTGTATGCGGAAAACATGACATCCAGCCTGTTAAATCAAGATGAACACGGTATTTATCTATTGGAAAATAATAATTTGTCAGATTATAAAATCTTTGATGCCGGAAAAAATATCAGCTTAAGCGAAGCTCCGACGGCAGATAAAGGATATATTTATTATTTTGCTTATACCGGAAAAGATGTTGTTTTAAACTCAAAAACTTTTTTAAACAAAGACCTTAAAGATAAAAGTTGGAAGATTTCTCTTTCACAAAAACCCGGTAAAACTTTGGTAGCAAGTCACCTTATTTCCAGAAAGAAATCTGAAAACGGTTATATGTTGTTTGCAAGACAAGCCTATAATTATACCGACCTTTCACTTGAAGATACCGTTCCTTATTATACTTTTATCAGTCCTAACGGTGAAATACAGGAAGAGCAAACTCCTATTTTTAAAGATAATCCCAAAAATGTAAAAATAAAAGGTTGTATTGATACCGGAGACTATATTTTAGCTGTCGGTGAAAAGAAATCTTCCGAAGATATTTCAAGTGCCTTTTTAATGGGAATACAAGGTTTAAACATATACAAAGATATTTATTTCGCTGATGAAACCGGCGATGAAAATAATTTATTTGCAGCACAAACCATGGTACAAAAAACAGACAATACTTTTTGTGCACTTGTATATAAAAACATATATTCTGCTCCCGGATATAACGATGACAATTACATTTCTACAGTCTTAGGCTTGGTAGAAGTAACGGTAGACAGTTTTACATCCGTATCTACTAAAATATTATGGGAAAGCAATGAAGATTCAGATTTTGTCGGAGCCTATTCTGACTTAGTTTACGATGAAGCTTCTGATACTTATGTGGTTTTGACTTGGAACAATGTTAAGAAATCGACTGAAGTTTTATTTATAGACGGTACATCCGGAACAGAAAAAATTGAATGTGTCGTTTTAGATAGTTATGATTTCAATAGAATAGTAAGAGATAATGATAAAAATATTTTCCTTTGCGGTGCTCTTATAAATCAGCTCACTGATACAAGAGAAGCTTGTGTCATAGGAATAGATATTTCTACCGGTACTTTGACTGACAGTACCCCCAAAACCTTTCCGACTAAAGACAGAAATCTAAGTTCTTACTTCAATGATATAGTATTCGAAGACGACTATGTCATTTATGCCGGAAGTACTGATTATAAACATGGCGGAGATCTAAATGATACAATTCCGTATATAGTTGCGTATGATGTAACAGAAGATAAAGTTTTGTGGGAAAAAAGATTTGATAACTTGGTAGGATACGGAATCTATTCTTGTTCTGATACAGATATCAGCTTTGTTTACGAGTTGTACAATGAATCTACACGTCACAGTTACATTGTTTCTGCAGGACTTATGGGAGAAATACCGGAAGATGTAAAGCTTACATTACCGCAAAATTCTTCTATCACAGAAATTGAAGCACCGGATGTAAATGTATTTTTTTATAAAAATGCAGATACTACAAATAACTATGCAGAAGCAACTTTTAAATGCGGTGACGAAATCACCCTTAGAGATTTAGAAGAATATGCACCTACTGATATTCAGGTCGGATATAAAGTTACCGGCTGGTACGACAAGGATACAGACACAGAAAATAAGCTAATTACTCTCCCATATATAATAGAAAAGTCTCCTTTACACTTTTATCCAAGAATAGAATTCCTACCTCCTGCTATCGGAGATATTGCCTACAGTGACGGTTCCGTTTCTACCGATTATGACAATACAAAATCTGCAGTAGGAATTGTCATAGAAGTAACGAACAATGTAGCCACAAAGATTGTGAGCCTTACAGAAACTTCTGTTGAATGGAGTACCGAATGTGTTATTACAAATGCAACATCTACAACTGACGGAATGACAAACCTAACAACAATACAAAGTATTACCAATTGGAAAAGTAAATATCCTGCATTCAAATGGTGTGATGATTATACGGACGAATCGGACAACAGTAATTGGTATTTACCGGCAAAAAATGAATTAAATCAAATATATATGGCAAAAGATTCAATAAATGAAGCTATAGATAAAATAAGCAACGGTGGTGGTACAGCTCATTATCTTCATACATATGAAAGTAAGTATGTAAATTGTAGATATTGGTCGTCGTCAGAGAACCACGATAGCGGCTCATGGTATCAGAAGTTTAGTGACGGCGAACAGTACAATATGGTTACAGGCAACGATTCCTCCAAGACTCTTACACGTTTTGTCCGAGCTGTTCGGGCTTTTTAACTATTTAACTATTTAAGGAGCGGAAAAAACTTTCTGCTCCTTTTTTATGGTTTTTACATTTGTTCGGTATTTAACTGGCGTTAAATACTTCGTTCGTTCCTTACGGAACTCACCTTACATCCGTTAGGTATTTAACTGACGTTAAATACTCCGTTCGTGCATAAATGCACTCACCGTTACAGTTCTTCTATTTCCTCAGGCGACAGACCGGTACCGGTTGCTACTTGCTCAACGGAAAGCCCCATGGCAAGAAATTTTTTTTGCTGTTTCAATTCGGGCTTGCGACAGTCCGATAGAAATACCGCGTTTTTCACCGATTGCGATGCCATCTTCAAATGCTTCTTTTCGTTGAACTGCAATGTCTGTGTCATAATCATATTCTGCCAGTAACATATTTTGTACCTCCGTTGATTTTCGGTTTAAATAGTCCGAAAGAAAGCCTTTCTTAATCGCCTCTTTTATTGCTGTCGTAAACGGCTCAGGAACAACATTTTCAATATTGAAACGTACTTGCTCAATAAATTCTGAATATTGCTTTAATGTTTCGCAGTGTTTCAAAATCGGATTTTCTTTATCCACGTTAATATTAATCACTTTCACGGATATTTCAAGCGGA
>JAGANG010000064.1 GCA_017624275.1 Spirochaetales bacterium
TCATCATAATCTGCACTAATCTGTGAAATTTGTTACTTACATGATAATACGCATTTTTCTTTAATTGTCGTGGTTTTCGCATTTTTATGCCTCCACAATGTTTTAATGCGTTTTAGGGTCAATTCTATTGCACGATTGATTGTTTTTTTACATATTTTCACAGTTTATTTAATTTTAGAGGTAGGTGGACCTGGAAAAGCTGAAATTGCATAGGTGATAGATATCTATCCGAAAATAGAATACATGTCTGTCACCATATACACACAAGTAACCGAAACAGCATGGACGACAGACCTCAATCCCAAAATGGAATTAGGGTCTGCCACCTATTAAAAAATATTGCCATAATTAATATGATAAAAAATGTAAAACAATTCTAAAAAGAAATAAATTGCATTATAAGTAGGGTTTAATTTCTATTGTGAAAAGTATAAGGTAAATAAAATATGAATTTGGAAGTATTCGAACATTATCCGGTACCGAGAGCCGTTGCTTCATTTGCAATTCCCTCAATTTTAACATCATTAGTGACTGTTTTTTATAATATGGCAGATACTTTTTTTGTGGGACAAACAGGTGACCCGAATCAGGTTGCCGCAGTATCTCTTGCTACACCTGTTTTTTTATTATTGATGGCTTGCGGAAATATATTCGGAGTCGGCGGAAGTTCCTTTTTATCAAGGGCGTTAGGTGAGGGTAAACGTGAAAAGGTAAAAAAGATAAGCTGTTTTTGTTTTATATCATGTATTGTAGTCGGGCTGTTGATGATGTTTTTATTTCTTGGAGCTATGCCTATGATTTTACAAATTGCCGGCAGCTCACCGAATACCGAAGGCTTTGCAAGAGATTATTTATCATGCTGTGCCTATGGAGCTGTGTTTGTGGTAGTCTCTGTGGCATTAGGAAATATAGTTCGCGGAGAAGGAGCTGCCAAGACTGCAATGTTTGGTATGATGTTGGGGACAATAGTAAATATCCTTCTTGATCCGATAATGATTTTAGGGATGGGAATGGGAGTAAAAGGAGCTGCTTGGGCTACGGTAATCGGTAATGTAAGTTCAACGCTTTTTTATTTAGGATATATAATTTTCTCTCGTAAAACATCGCTGTCGATAAATCCAAAATATTTTTCATTAAAAGAGGGAATTCCATTTGGAGTATTAGCTATCGGTATTCCCGTATTTTTAAATAATGTATTGATGAGTACATCAAATGTATTAATGAATAATTTCCTTGTAAAATATGGCGATGTAGCTGTCGCAGCGATGGGCGTTGCTATGAAAGCTAATATGTTGGTAGTATTTTTACAAATGGGAATAGCAATGGGAATACAGCCGTTAGTAGGTTACTGTTACGGAGCAAAGAATCACGACAGACTTAAAAGTGTTATGAAATTTTCCATGATATGCTCCGTAATTATTGGTTTTACCTTAACTTTGGTTTATTTGATTTTCTCCGAGAAAATTGTCGGTATCTTTATACAAGATGAAAATGTAATTATTTACGGTGAAAAAATGTTGCGTGCATTAATGGTAAGCAGTTCGGTTATCGGTATAATGTTTGTTTTCACATTCTCATTTCAGGCTATGGGAAAAGCTGTTTCTTCATTAATACTGTCTATCAGTCGCCAAGGTTTGATATTTTTCCCGGTAATTGTATTAAGCAATATGTTTTTTGGTCTTAACGGTATAATCTTTGCACAACCTATTGCAGATTTAGGTTGTTTGATAATCGCTGTTATTATGTTTATTCATCTAAGTAACCAGTGGCAAAAAGAAAAAGTTATTCAATAAAAAGTATTGATTTGCAGAAAGCCCGAAATATTTATCTTTTATAAAATAAAATTGAAAATCGGCGGATATTGCAATGACGAAAAATGTATAAGTATGATGGTTTTTATCGTACCTAAAATACAACTTGTATGAATGAAAACGGTTGCTTTTGTTGTGTAGTATGTGTAGATGATATGATAAAATCGTCAGGAAGGACAACGAAAATAAAAAACTGAAGTCGCTCATTTAAGATAAACTTCAGTTTTTTTATCAGTAAAAAGTTTTTAGAAAGAAACAAACATATTTTTTCCTTTTTTAACAATACTTTTTACACGAGAGAATTTTTGATATTGAGTTAAAACTTCTGCATTATCACTATTTGTTCTTGAAATTTTTACGAAATTGTTTTCGACAAAATTGACAGTTGTGTATTCATCGATAACACAAGGCGGAATTGAAACGCCGTAAAATGCGATATTGGAAACTTCTCCGGCTGCACACTTATCGACAACCAGTTTTCCTAAATCTTTACCGTTAGGGGCTCCGATGCCTAAGCATGAAATTGTAACTTTATCGTTTTTCTTTTGAGTAGATTTGCAAAGCACACTTATAGCTCCGAATGAATTATATGTTTCCCAACCGTTTGTGTTGATAATTCCTAATACATCACCGTGAGTGGTAAGTTTCGCAATTTTGCTATATTTTGTTCCTACAGGAAAAAAAGGACCGGGAAATACAATCGAAGTAAATTCTTTGTTGTACTCTTGCATTAGGTAATCAATAAATGCGGGAGTTGAAGCGTTTTCATTAACATTGATTTTTGTATAAGTTTCCGTTTCTTTTGTTTTCTTGTTTATTTTGGAAACAAGAGAAACATTTCCTATGGCTTCATTAGAAATTAAGAGTTCCCATGAGCGTTTTTCATTTTCTGCGTTGATTTTTAAATATTCAGTTGTAGATGAGATATTTGTAATCCATTCTTTTTTAAAACCTATTGAAAATGATGGGATTTGAAATAATCCGCCGGTTCCCGTTATACATACAACGACTTTTTTTGTTTGCGGCAGTTTTGAGATAATATCTTGTGCGTAAGATTGTGCAAATACACTTGTGGCAGTCAAAAATACAACGACTGCGGTCATAATTAGTTTTCTCATTTTTAACTCCTTTAGTTTGAGATGATGAAAAATTTGTATTTTTTTTTTTTTTTTGTCAAGGAGGTTATGTGGAATGTGTTTGTGTAAAAAAATAAATAAAAGTCAGAAATAATTTTTTGTATCGCTTTTTTAAAACGGCGTGATTTGTATATTCAAATGACAATTCGGCAAGCTTGCAGATTAGTCGGAATTATTGTATATAAACGCCGGCTGTAAAGCTGTAAAAAAAATATCAGGAAGGACACTGATGAAAAAGAAAAATTTATTTTTGCATACTCCTCCGGGAACAAAACCATTGTATATGGAAGAGGCACTTCTGCGAAATACTATAGAACGTAAATTGTGTTCATATTTCGAACGCTGGAGTTATCAGCCTGTAGAACCTCCGATGATTGATTATTTTGATATTTATACTCCGTTTCTTACCGAAAGGCAGCAAAAAGGTTCTATCCGATTTGTAGACAGAGACGGAAATCTGGTTTTATTGCGTAATGATATTACTCTATTTGCAGCTAAAGCTTTGGCTGTAAGAATGGGAAGTCGAAGTTCAGACGAAAAGTTTAAATATTATTATTGCGGTCAGATAATGCGAAGTCGTGAAAAAGATGCACCGGAAGAATATTATCAGATTGGTTGTGAGATTGTTTCAAAGCAATTTACTCATGAAGAATTTGAAATTCTTTGTTTGCTACTAGAATCGGCAAAATATTTAGGTGTACCGGATTTCCGTTTGCATATAGGAGATATTTCTTTTTACAATGCTTTATTAAAAGACTGTTCTGAACGGACAGAAATTTTGACAGCTATCAGAAAGTGCGACTTGCCTTTATTGCATGAACTTGTGAATAATGCAGAACTTTCAGATGAAATCAAAAATGATTTGTTGTTGTCTGCTCATTTTATAGGTAATACAAATGAGTTAAAAGCATTAAAATTGTCATCTTCCGGTAAGAAAGCCTTAGAACCTTTGTTGCATTTAGTTTCTTCATTGGAAAAAGCTGGCTACGGAGATTATATGACAATCGATTTGTCTGAATTGCCGGATTTAGATTATTACAACGGAATTGTGTTTAATGTATATGCTGCCGGTGCGGAAATGCCGCTTGTTTCCGGCGGACGTTATGACTTATTGTTTAAGGAATTGGGACAAGAAAAAAGTGCGGTAGGATTCAGCTATTGGCTTTATCCGTTGGAAAAAGTACTTCACGATAAATTGGAACTCGATAATTGCGGCGAGAACGTGAAAATCAGTAAAAGTAATTTTGTTGATGATTTCCAAAAGGCAATAAAAGAAATTACAGCCGGAAAAAAAGTTCAACTCAATTACGAATAAAGGGGGAATCTCGTGGAAGAAAAAAAGATTATTACTATTGCCGTGCCGAAAGGCAGATTGCAAGAACAAATTGCAGAATATCTTGCAGTACGTGGCGTTACTATAAAGGAAGAATCTCGAAAGCTTGATTATTATGATGAAAAAAACGGTTACAGATTTCTTTTTGTAAAGAATAGCGATGTGCCGGTTTATGTAAATTACGGTGTTGCCGATTTAGGTTTTTCCGGTTCCGATGTTGTTTATGAAGGTGATTTTGAGTTTTTACATTTAGCTCGTTTGCCTTTCGGCGGTACAAAAATTTGTGTTGCCGGATACGAAAAAGACAGACCTCTTTTTGAACAAAACGGATTGGAAAGAAATTTTATTAAACCGATAAAGATTGCCACTAAATTCACACGTTTTACAAATCATTATTTTGAAGAACGAGGGATTCCGGTACAAATTATAAAATTAACCGGTTCAGTAGAATTAGCTCCGATTTTGGGACTGGCTCATTTTATTGTGGATTTGGTAGAAACCGGTTCTACATTGCGTGAAAATAATTTGGCAGTAATCGAAGAAATAGGACGAACACATGTAAAATTGATTGCAAATCCAAGCTTGTACCGCCAAAATTATCGCAAGATTGACGATTTTGTCAGCAAATTACAAGGATAGATTATGCAATTTTTTGATAACGGAAATAAAAAAGTATTAAGTAATGAAATCTTAGCTTTTTTGAAAGAAGAAGAAAAAGATGACGTGGCTATAGAAAAATCAGTTCGTCAAATGCTGACTGATGTTTGTGATAATGGTTTTGCAGCTGTTCAAGATTACACAAAAAAGTTTGATAATTTTGAGTTGACATCTGATAATTTCAGAGTAAGCCGTGAAGAAATTGATGAATTGGCTGCAAAAATCAGCCCGGAACTTTCAGCAAGTCTTGAAATCGCAGTGGAAAGAGTAAAAGCTTTTCATGAATGTCAAAAAGAACAAGGTTTTGAAACTGTAGACGCACTGGGTAATAAAATGGGGCAAAAAGTCGTTGCTCTTGACAGTGTTGCAGTTTATGTTCCCGGCGGACGTGCTTTGTATCCGTCGACATTTTATATGACTGTAATTCCGGCTTTAATCGCCGGTGTAAAGCGGATTGTGGTACTTACACCTCCGAGAACGTTCAAAGAATCGCCGGAAATTGCACGACTTATACAGCTGTTGGGAATAACTGAAGTTTATCGAGGAGCCGGTTGTGCCTTGGTTTTGGCGGCGGCTCACGGTTTGCCGGAATTACCGAAAGTAGATAAAATTGTAGGGCCGGGAAATGCTTATATCGCTAAGGCTAAACAAATTTGTTACGGAAAAATTGACATCGATATGATAGCTGGTCCGTCTGATATTACGGTAATAGCAGATACAGATAAAAAAACAGATGTAGCAATGGTAGCAAGTGATTTGCTCAGCCAAGCAGAACACGACCCGATGGCAAGAGCTGTTTTGATAGCAACAAACAAAGACTTTATTGATGATGTAAAAACAGAAGTTTATCGTCAGGCAAATGAACTTACGGATACAAAAGAAAATGCTCTTATATCATTAGATAAACGGGCAATGGCAATTTTGACCGATGACAGAATGACGGCGGTGGAACTTTCTAACCTTTTAGCTCCGGAACATTTGGAACTTTTCAGTGACGAACCGGAAAGCTTATTGGAAAAGGTAAAGTTTGCCGGTTCTGTATTTGTAGGAAAATCAACACCTGAAAGTGTAGGAGATTACCTTGGAGGTCCGAACCATGTATTGCCTACATCGGGAACTGCACGTTTTTTCTCTCCGTTGGGAGTTTATGATTTTACAAAACGTTTCAGCTATTTGCAGTTTACGCCGTCATCACTAGAACATTATCGTGATGATATTACACGAATTGCACGTTCTGAACATTTGGAAGCCCATGCAAGAGCAGTAGAAACACGTTTTAATAAATGATTGCTCATGAATTCTGGGAAAACGGATATTTTACAACTGATGCGGTACTGTTAAAAACAGTACCAAACAGTGATTTTAATCGACTTTTATATTTTTTATCACCGCTTGTAGGAATAGAAACATGTTTTGCATTTGGTGCACAAAAAATTAAAAGTCGATTTTGCAGTACAACACAACCATTTACGATATTAAGACTATTTTTACGCCGAGACAAAAAGACCGGACTAATAGGTGTAAAAGATGTGGCGAATGTCGTTACTCCGGAAATTACACGAATAAATTTACGTGCTATATATCAACTCTCTTTTTACTCGCAAGTACTTCTTCACACACCGATGGAACACATCGACTATAAAAAATATTATTACTTGATGAAATATTCTATAGAACTTCTTGAGATGGAAAACGGATTAGAAAAATCTCTTATATTCTTTTTATCCAAACTTACCGTATTACACGGTCAGACAATGCAAGCGTCATCTTGCAGAGAATGTGCCGCTGCCGGACGTAATAACGAAATATTTTATTCTGCCGGAGCATGGGGCTTTTTTTGTCATGAGCATTTGGCAGGAGCAAGCAGCGGAATATTTAAAATCAGTGCCGAAGATGCTGCGATAATGGATTTTTATTCGACTGCAAGATTTACAGCAATAAGTACCACGTCTTTAAAATTACATGATTCCGTGACTGTAACAAGAATTTTGATAGACATTGTAAATAAAATATATGGTTTCGCAATCAAGCGAGATTGGTATGAAAATCTTATATAAATAAGCCCTTTTGAGGCTCGTAAAATAACTTACAAGTATTTAACATTATCATCTTACAAATAAAAATCGAAATGCGATAAAAGAGTATATTCATGATTGATATAAAAATAAAGTAATTTATTGTGATTTTTTATAAATGGTGATATACTTATAATTTTTTTTACAAATTGATTATCGGTTGAATGATTATATGTTTATCCGGTTCGGAATCTCTGTTTTAGACTGTGATGTTGAAATAAAATCATCATGACAAGATTTTTGTAACAGTTGCGAATAGAGTTTTGAACTATAGTTTAAATACCATTACAAAAAATCAAAGGAGAAAGAAAATGAGAAAGAGTTTTATTCTGTTGATGGTAATGTTTGTAATTTTTGCGTGTACGCAAGATTGCTTGACCCCTGACAATTCGGAAAAGAAAGTAACTGATACGGACATTTCGACAGATGTCTCGAAAGAAGAAAAAGTTTATACGACATTGCAACAAGTAGTAAACGACACTAATACAGGTGAAGAAATTGATTTGTCGAAATATAAAGACGTAACGGATTACAATGCTACGATAAATAAAACCTTAACGATAAAAAACGGTAGTTTAGACAGTGCAAAATTGACTGTTACCGCCGAGAATGTAAAGCTTGAGAAAATTGAAAAAGTATCAGTCAGTACGTCATCGAAACTTACCATAACAAACAGTAAATTAAGCGATTTGTTAATCGGCGGCGGTGCAACATCACGAAGCACCACATTATCAGCGGAAATGTCTTTGGCGATGGTAACTGTAACAGACAGTGAAATTGAAAACGTAGAGCTGAACGGTTTTAATTCCCAGTTAAATATTACCGACACGATTACAAAAATCGAAGACATTTTAATATCAACAAAAGCTAAGGTTATTTTGGAAGCCGGAAGCTATGACGGAATGAAAGACCCTACAGTCACAAACGGCGGTGAGGCTGTCAGAGTAGATATGACTAAAGACACGCAACTTTCTGTTCTTTCTATTTATTCAAGTCCGCAAAAATTGGAATATAACATCGGAGATAAAATAGACCTTGCCGGATTGATAGTAATGGGAACGTATTCTACTAATGTAGAAACATTCAAAACCGGCGGCTGGAAAGGTGAATCTTTAGAAACAATAACTAAATGGGAAGATGAAAAAGATTATACATTGACTTACAATTTTAATATTGCCGGTGTAAGTATCGTAACTGTCGCAAGTAAAAAATATCCGGAAATAAAATGTAACTTCCATGTATACGTGAAAGACTCACAAAGCGGCGGAACATCACAACCGGGAAAAGAAGAAATTGAAATTACCGACATAATATTAAAAACATTCGGAACTGTTAAAACTTTATACAAAGTAGGTGAAAAGTTAGATTTAAGTGGTTTCCAAGTAGTGGGAAAATATAACAACTTTGAAATAAATCTTCCGTTTACAAGTGAACCTGCCAACGGTACACCATTGACAACAGAAAATACGGAAATAACATTCTATTATGACGGCGGAACTTTAACACGAGTAATCACCGTAACAGAATCGCATACCGTAACATTCAAAGACGGTGAAAATACTTTGTATACATTAGAAGTAGCTGACGGCGAAAGTTTAAAATTGCCTTCAAATCCTACACGAGAAAATTATACATTTGACGGCTGGTACAACGGTGAAACAAAGATTGAAGCCGACTATAAAGTAACCGGAGATTTAACGCTTACGGCAGAATGGAATGCTAATACTTACACCGTGAAATTTAATGCCAACGGCGGAAGCGGTACAATGACAGAGCAAGCTTTTACTTATGATACGAAGCAAGCTCTGACAGCAAACACTTTCACACGTGACGGCTATACTTTCGCCGGCTGGGCTACAAGTGCCGACGGAAATGTAACTTATGCAGACGAGCAAAAAGTATCAAACTTGACAGCGAAAGATAAAGCAACAGTGATACTTTATGCAGTGTGGAATGAAAACGGCAAAGTATCACCTGTAATATTCAGTCAACCGACAGCCGTAGACTACAACGACAGCGTAACATTGTCATGTGCTACAGAGGGAGCGAAAATCAGCTACACGATTGACGGCGTAACAGTAGAATATTCAAACGCAATTGTTATTACAGAAGATGTGACCATAACAGCATTTGCGACAAAAGACGGCATGAAGAATAGCGACACAACGACCGCAAGTTATACAGTAAAAACTTATACCGTGACATACAAAAGCGATTACGGTACAGTTCCGAGCAAGATTGTCGGATTGAAAAAAGATGATAAATTGACAACAGAACAGTTGCCGAAATTGACAATTGATGGTTACACATTTGCAGGCTGGTACAACGGAGAAAATGAAGTAACGACGGAATACAAAATAAGTTCTGATGTAGAATTGACAGCAAAATGGAATGCTAATACTTACACCGTGAAGTTTGACGCCAACGGCGGAAGCGGAGAAATGACAGAGCAAGCTTTTACTTATGACGCGGAGCAAGCTCTGACAGCAAACACTTTCACATGTGACGGCTATACTTTCGCCGGCTGGGCAACAACTGCAAGCGGTGATGTAATTTATGCTGATGGAAAAAAAGTATCAAACTTGACAGCGGAAGATAAAGCAACCGTGACACTTTATGCCGTATGGAAAGAGAACAAAGCCGTAATCACTGTAACATTACCGAAATATTCTGATATTTCAGGACTTACAAATCCAACAACAAATACAGACGGGACGGTAACATTTACAGCACCGTCAGAATACAAAAATTATAATTGGTATGTAGACGGAGTAAAACAAACGACAACAAGTTCTACTGCTGCTTCGTGGACTTTTAGTGCATCAGATCTATCTGCAGGAATACGCACAATTATGTTAGTTGTTGAAGACTCTGCTGGAAATAAATATTCTGCAGAATATCAGCTTACTGTAGAGAGATAAGATAGGGGGAAATGATGAAAAATATTTTTAATAAGTTTGTATTTTTAATAGCATTTTGCGGTTTGTTTGTTTCTTGCTCAAACTTTTCTACTTCTTTTTATAATGAAGTTGATATTTCGAAAGGCAAAGGCAAGATTTGTATTTCGACAGATTTGCAAGCAAGTCGTTCTGTTTTGCCTACTGCGATAACAGATACAACAACTGGGCTTAAGTGGGAACTTAACGGAACAAAAGATGGTACACAGAAACAAATTCAGTCTTGGGTAGATGATACTAACGGCACAACTGCATATAAAAAAATGGTAGCAGATACATCAATTTTTGTAGATGTCGGGGAATGGAAGTTTACTTTAACTGCAAGTACAGCAGGAAAAAATGTTTTAAATGCAACTATTTCAGCAACAATTAATGCAGGCGAAAATTCACTTAATTTTGTAATGCAAGAAGCAACGGACGATAATGCAGCTTCTGGTAGTATAGAATTTACATTGAAATTTCCAAAAGAAGTTGTTGGTAATGTTGTAGCTACTTTGTATGAATATGATAATAATGCAGCAGTGGATACTAACCGACAGTTGAGTATAGATAATTCATCAAGTGATGATTTTGATTCTGTAAAATATTCCTATCCAAGTTCTACAAATACTACGACTGCAGAACTAAAATCCGGTTATTATATATTAAAAATTGAACTGCAACAGAGTAACGGTTCTACTACTGCTCCAACGGAGGAATATAAAGCGATAAATACTTATTCCTGCTTAGTTCGTGTTGCTCCGGGATTAACAAGTAAGGGGGAATATACGCTGGATAAATTGGCACAGTTGTATACTGTTACATATGAGGTAGATGAAGGAATTTTTGATTCTGCTACTACTGTAACAACTTCATATAATGCTTATACAACTTTTGCTTTGCCAACAATAAAAGAAGAAGAGGGATATGAATATCAGTGGTATAAAACAGTGTATGACATATATAGTAATTCATCTTCTCAAGAGTCAGTAGATGACCCGTCAAATGTTAGAATTACAGAAGATACGACATTTGGTGTGAAATGCTACAAAATTGTGGCTGAAAATGATATTTTTCGTACAGCGAAGGGAGATTCTACTAGAGATACTTTTTCAATCGGTACGGCAGAAGGTCTTGCAATTTTTAGAGATTTAGTAAATGGATGTAATGAAAATTTAAAGATGGTTGATAAATCTGGAGAGACAGAAGAAGTTTTTGTTTATTATAAAACAGGTTTAGTTAATTATAAGAGTCAGTTAAATGCAAAACTAACTTCAGATATAGATTTAACACAATTAAAAGATGCAAACGGAAATGAACTTTCTTGGGTACCAATCAATGGATATAGTGGCACTTTTGATGGTGGTGGTCATACAATTACTGTAAATAATACATACTATTCAAATGAAGGTGTTTATTACCAAGGACTTTTTGATACGCTTGACGGTGCAACAATAAAAAACTTAGTTGTAGCAGGTGAAGAAACAATTTCTGAATCAGGGTTAGACTATTGTGGTGGAATTGTATCACAAATCAAAAATGAAAGAGGTGTTGATACAACTTTTGAGAATTGTGTAAATAAGCGTAATATTACAGTTACAGGTGTAGAAAGAATTGGCGGATTTGCTGGATATACCTCTTCAAACAACTCTGAAACAACTAATTTTGTAAACTGTATAAATCTTGGAACAATTGAAAACAATTATAATGCTTCAGAATATTATGATCCTTATGTAGCTGGATTTACAACAGGTGCTAAATCTTATACAAAGTGTATAAATGCAGGAAATGTTACTGGTGCAACTTTTGCATTTGATGAAACAACAATTTTTGGTACTGTTGCAGGTTTTGATGCAAGTGGTTCTGCAATTTTTACAGATTGTATAAACCTTGGGAATATTTTTGCTAATTCATATACAGGTAGTGATGGGAAAACTTATTCAACAGAAAAAGTCTATGGATTTTCTTCTATTGAAAATGAAACAAATAAACCGTCGTTTATGAATTGTATAGATGCAGGTAGTGCAAATTGTCCATTTACAGGTGTTGTTGGTAATACAACAGGTACATATGTAACTAGTTATTATAACAGTGATAGTTATGGTTCTAGTTCTAGTTATAATGCTGATTATGCAAAAACGAGTGATGATCTTTGTAAACAAGAAAAGATAAATTTTTCAAATTGGTCTTATGATTCTTCACATTATCCATTGCCAAAGATAGAAGAGAACTTTTCAGAAAAGATTTGGCAAGAGGTTGTAGCAAAAGCTACTTTACCTAAAGGAACAATAGGTAATCCTTTTGTGACTTGGGAAGAGTTAGCTAATTATGTTTATACTTCTTCAGACAGTGAGTCTACAGTTTATATTGCAGGAACGTTGGAAGCTACTGGTATGACCTACGTATACAGACCTGTAACAATTATGGCAACTGGAAATGCGACAATAAAAAGAGTGAGAAATTGTACAAACTTTTTCCAAGTACCTTTAAATAAAAGTTTGAAAATAATAGGAACTGAAGAAAACAATATTATTCTTGATGGTGGTAATACATCCACAACTCCTTTGGAAGTAGATTCTCCATTAATTTACGTTGCACAAACTGGCGGTAGTGTGACATTGGAGTATTGTACAATACAAAATGCAAATTGTGGTACAGATCCTTCTGGTGCTGGTTTGTATGCAACAAGTGATACCTCTGTTACAATCAAAAATTGTACCTTTAGGAATAATACAGGTTATGATATATCAATACAGCAATGTAATAATTTAACATTATCAGGTAATGTAGAAATTCCTAAGTTATATTTTAGGAATGAATATACCAATAGTGAATTAACTATAAATGTTGACGAAGATTTAACAGGTAGTGTTACTATCGAACTTGATATATATGAAGATGAGAAAGATTTATACGATTTGGACTTGTTTAATTTAGGTGATGGTGCGTCTTTGCCGGAGGGTGTATTGGGTGTATTTACTCTTGATAATCCATGTTATGCAATTAATTCAAGTGGAAAGATTGTTGGTACTACTACATATTCAGATTGGGCTACATTAGCAAGTGCTATTACCAATGCTTCTAATACTACCTCAGAATTTGTACTAAAAGGAGACATCACTGCTACAAGTACAATTACTGTTTCTAGGGAAATTACACTAAAAGCACCAGCAGGAACAACAATTACCCGTGGAGCAGATTTCAAAGGAGCTTTTTTTGAAAATAAATCCACGCTAACACTAGAAGGAATTACTCTTGATGGCGGAAATGCAAATGAAACATCTATTGAAGCAGAAGCTCCGTTAATTACATCTAGTGGAAGCTTAACTTTAAATAACTGTACTTTGCAAAACAATAAGAATACATCGACAGAGGGGGGGGCCGGCGGAGTTACGGTTTTTACCGGCGGTGAACTTATCATGAACAGCGGAGCTACTATAAAGAATTGTATCAGAGATTATGGTGGAGGAGTTATAGTTTACACCGGTGGAACTTTTACTATGAATGACAAATCTACTATCAGTGAGTGTACATCTTTGTCATATGGCGGAGGTGTAACAGTATACGGTTCTGATAATGGTGTCCAAGTATCCGGCGGAACATTCAATATGGCAGGCGGAACTATCAGCGATTGTACAGTCGAATACGGTTGTGGAGGTGGTGTATATGTGGAAAAGGGAACTTTCACTATGTCCGGCGGTGCTGTTATTTCTTTAAACAATGATGTTTATTTGGCAAACGGAACAACTATAACAGTTACAGGAAATCTTACAGGAACAACTCCGGTTGCTACAATTACGCCAGATGAATACAGTGCAACTCGGCAAGTGCTTGTAGCTGGTAGTGGAGTTGCATTATCAAGTAGTCTTGTAAAACAATTTAATGTAACTCCAGACAATAATGGCAATGAATGGTTTATTGATCCGTATGGATATTTAGGTAAAGTTCCAGAAACAGGAACGAATGACGATGGAACTGCTATTTATTTAATGGAAAGTTATGATAATTTGCTTTATATTGCTCGAGAACTTAAAACGGGAAGTATTACAAGTTTTAATATAACACTTGCCAACGATATCGAGATTCCAAGTGGTAAGTGGCAATTTTACCAATTAAATGTGGACGATGCCTCGACAATAGATGGACAAGGACATTCTATTACAATTAAGGAAGATGTTTCTTCGTTTGGTAATGATGCAGGTGGTTTGTTCTATAAATTTAACAATAGTACAGTAAAGAACCTCGTGTTGAAGGGAAGTATAACTGCTAATACAAGTGCTGGGGGATATATTGGTGCGTTATGTCGATCGGCATACGGTTCAATTTTTGAGAATGTTATGTCTGAAGTTACAATTACTGATAACGGTTCTGGTTTTGCAGGAGGGCTCATTGGAGTCCTTGGAACTAATGTTGAGTATGATGCTACTAAAGCTATGGTAAATAATTGTGCTGTATATGCAGATGTATCATCTACCAACGGAATTGCTGGAGGTATATTAGGAGCAATTTGGGATACAAAAAGATGTTGTACTATTCAAAATTCAATTTATATGGGAGAAATTAAAGGAACTACTGTAGGTGCTATTGCTGGCAAAAATGGAAACAATGATGTAGCTGTGAGTGTACTAAAAAATATATGGTATTGTGTTACTAATGATTCTAACATCCAACTTATTGGAACAAAAGCTACTACAACAACAGAAGAGATTACTGCTGTCGAAAGCAAAACCGACTCCGAAATCGCCACCCCAGATGCTGCAAAATTGCTTAATAAAACTTCAGATGGTACAGTTAGTGATATTTGGGAATATGTTCCTGGCTCAACGCACCCAACATTAAAGATTGTAAACTAAAATAAAACAAGCCTAAGGTTTGGAAGTCTTTATTAACTTCTTGACTTTAGGCTTTTTTTTACATCTTATCCGCAGACATTTTTCGTTTGAAAACAATTATTGCGAGTGTGAAAAGTCCCACAGCGTAGGCGGTTACAACACCTAACGGAAGCCAAATCTCTGAATAGTTGCCGGTTAATACGTATTTTCCAAGGTTTGTGGCGTGTACAAAAGGAAGAGCATAGGCAACAGCTTTGAAAGCTCCACCAATCAAATCAAGAGGAATCCAAGCACCAGAAAGCCAAGCACAAATGTTTGTAAGCAAGGCACCGCAAAGACCACCAACTTGTTTGTCGTTAAAAACGCTTCCGCAAAGTAAACCAATTCCAATAAACATAATGGCAGTTGGAATGTTTATTAAAATGGCTGGAATTATGTTCCAAGTTGGAGTTAAGCCCATTATCAAGGCGAAACCAAAAGAAATTGCACTTTGACCA
>JAGANG010000065.1 GCA_017624275.1 Spirochaetales bacterium
GAATCCTGCCCTGTATGCGGGGAAATTTACAACAAAAAATTTAAGCCTTCTAAAATCGCAGGAAAATGCGATAAATGCGGTGTAGATTTAAAAACACGTGCAGATGATAACGAAGAAACTGCAAAAGCACGTTTCGAAACTTATTTTAGAGAAACAGCTCCACTTGTTAAATTCTATGAAGATAAAGGTGTTTTATACAAAATAGATGCAAACGGTTCTATTGATCAAGTCTGGGAAAGACTTTTGAATATCGTTAATCAATAAGTAAAAGAGGTGGATTTTCCACCTCTTACTTTTTATATTTCTCCGATTAAATCGTATTCCGAAGCGTCTGTTATTTTAACCATTTCAATATCACCGGGAACAACCATTTTATCTGTTTGAATATTTACAATTCCGTCAATTTCCGGCGCGTCATATTGAGTTCTGGCGATAATTTCACCATCATCAGCAAAGCACTCAATTATACATGGAATTGTTTTTCCGATAAATTTTTTGTTTCTTTCTGCCGAAATTTCCTGCTGAATTTCCATAAGTTTTTTGTATCTTTGGTTTGCAATTTTAGCAGGAACACGGTTCGGAAGCATATACTAAGGAGTGCCTTTTTCTCTAGAGTATTTAAAAACTCCCATCCTGTCAAATTTCATATCACGGACAAAATTACAAAGATGTTCAAAATGTTCTTCTGTTTCACCCGGATACCCGACAATAAAAGCTGTTCTGATTGAAACATCCGGAATTCGTTTTCTTATATTTTCTATCATCGGGCGGTAATCAAATGCCGGACGGTTCATAAGTTTTAAGACTTCCGGGTGTGAATGCTGGAGCGGAATATCTACGTATTTAACTACTTTGTCAAGATTTGCGATTGCGTCCAGAAGCTCATCATCAAGATGTGTAGGATATGCGTACATAAATCGAATCCAGCCTAATCCTTCGATTTTATTAAGTTCTTCTAAAAGTTTTGGAAGCGACGGTTTTTTATAGATATCAATACCGTAGCTTGTTGTGTCCTGAGCAATGAGTATAATTTCGGTTACACCTTTTTTTACAAGTTTTTTTGCTTCAGCAACGATGTTTTCTATTGTTCTTGAGTGGTAATCTCCTCTTAAATACGGGATTATACAATAACCGCATCTGTAGCTGCATCCTTCTGCAATCTTAAGATAAGAGCTTGCACCCATGGTAATCTGCTGGCGTTCAATATTTTCGGGGTAAATGTAGTCAGGTTTTTTGCTGACTTCTGATACAAATTTTTTGTCAATATTTTTAATGACATCAACAATACCCCCAAAATCGGCAGTACCGATAATACCAGCAAGCTCCGGAATTTCTGTTTTCAACTCTTCCGGATGCTTCTGAGCAAGACATCCTGTTACAATAACTTTTTTACCTTTGTCAACAAGTTCTAAAATCGAACGGATAGATTCTCTTTCGGCATCACAAATAAAAGAACAGGTATTAACAATTACAATGTCGCTTTCATCCTCGTTAAGAGTAATTCCGTAGCCGTTTTGGGAAAGTATTCCTAATATTAATTCCGAATCAACTAAGTTTTTCGGACATCCGTGACTTACAAGTGCTATCTTTTTCATTAGTTTCTATGTCCTTATTTTTTGAAAATAAAAAATACTGCAAGGATTATGAAAACAAATCCTATCAGATAATTCCATTTGAACTCTTCTCTCAGATACCACACAGAGAAGAATGCAAAAACAGTGAGTGTAATAACTTCCTGAATAGTTTTAAGCTGAACAGCGTTGTAGCAGTTGTACCCTATTCTATTAGCCGGCACCTGAAAACAATATTCAAAAAACGCAATCCCCCAACTTGCAAGAATTACAATAACCAGCGGCAGACTCCTGAATCTGAGATGACCGTACCACGCAAAAGTCATAAAAATATTTGAGATTAATAATAAAATTATTGGTGAGATGTGTCTTAACATAGGATTATTTTAGC
>JAGANG010000066.1 GCA_017624275.1 Spirochaetales bacterium
GAACACATTGTTCCATTTAGCTGGAACACATTGTTCCATTTAGCTGGAACACATTGTTCCATTTAGCAGGAACACATTGTTCCATTTAGCTGGAACACATTGTTCCATTTAGCTGGAATACATCGTTCCATTTAGCTGGAACACATTGTTCTATTTAGCTTTCGCTCGGTATTTCCTATCGGAAATACTCCGTTCGCATATTTCATATGCTCATCGTTGCTGGAATACACCATTTGAGCTGGCTTGAACATAAAATATGTAAGTAACTAATCTTACAGTGTGTAAGTAACTAATCTTACAGTGTGTAAGAAGTACAATCTTACAGACTGTGTGCTTAATTGGTTACAGACTGTAACCTTAACAGGATACGGACAGTAACCAAAAGTAACCATTTTTATTCGGAAGTGGAATCGGGGTCTGTCGTCTATTCCATTGGGTAATACTCTTTTTCCGTGACATCTTCCCATACCTGATAAAAAGGATAATCCGCAGCACGTTTTACAAGCCCGGCTTTAACAGCGTTCTGTTCGATGTACACAAAAACTCTTACTAAATCCGTCAAATCTTCTATAATTCTGCTAAAAAATCTGTCTTTCCACGCACTTCCCTCCGAGTCGAAAGTTCTGTTTATCCATTGCGTAAAGCGTTGTTTAATATATTTCATGATTTCCGACAGATTTTCATCCTCTCCGGGCTGAATCTCCATGTGAAAATGTGTGTCGAGAATGCAGATATTCTTAATTTTCATTTTAAATTTTTCCGCTGCTGCGTGGATTAACGCCAACAGGTATTTTTTGATTCTGTCGCACATGATAATTTGGACGATTCGGTGAAATTTGTTACTTACATGATAATACGCATTTTTCTTTAATTGTCGTGGTTTTCGCATTTTTATGCCTCCACAATGTTTTAATGCGTTTTTGGGTCAATTCTATTGCACGATTGGTTATTTTTTTACAATTTTTCACATTTTATTTAATTTCAGAGGTGGGTTGACCTGGAAAAGGTGAAATTGTATAGGTGCCAGACGTCTATACGGAAATAGAATATACGTCTGTCACCATATACACATCATTTTTGTGCATAAAAAAATGCCGTTTCAAATCTGAAAACGGCATTTTAATTTCAATTTCAATTTCAATTTAATTTTTCGGCGGGAAATAAATTGTTGTTCCTACGCCTTTTGTTCCTCCGTAATTTATTTCAACTTCAACATCGATAGGTTCACGTCCGAATCTTGAAATCGAATTGGAAACATACGACAAAGTATAAAGCTTACCTTTATTATCTTCTATTTGAGTTAAAAGATCTTTTGTTTCCGACTGTTGGTATGCCGATAAATATTTTCCGCCTGTTCTATGAGCCATATTTTTATATACTCCGGAAAGATTACCTTCCGCAAAAGCAACCACATGAATTCTCATATCATTATTTAAAGCGAATTGAATAACATCTTCAATTTTAAATTGTTCAAAGTCATTTCCTGTTTCTTCTCCGTTCGTAATAAAAACAACGTCTTTTTTAGAAAAACGTTCTACCATCTGATAGAAAACAGTTTTAAACATTTCGCCTTTATCTATAACATCTACACCGGATAAATGTTCTACAGCATCTAAAAACTCAAGTCGAGAACTTCCTAAAGGTAATGAAACAACAGCTCTGTGTTTGTTAATATTGCCTTTAGCTACGGAAGATTTCATATCTACACTGTTAGCAAGTAATAAATTTGTATTACCTTCAGTTGATTTCATCCATCTGTCAATCAATACTCCGACTTTATCTTTAAACTGAACCATTTTTTTATTGTTATCTAAAATTAAAGCTACATCTGAAGTCTCATTTAATGTTTGAGTATATCCCAAACCAACAATAGGCACATGACGATTATTTTCGTAGATTGTAATATTTTTAGAAGTAAGTCCTACCGGTACACTAAAATCATCTTTTTCTACACGAACCATCAAATGTACATCAGGAAATTTTGAAGATATAACACGTTCTACATTTACATACATACTATTGTAACGACGACGTTCCAATGACATTACAAAAAGACGTGAAGAATTAAAATCTCCTACCAGAATATTATCTTCCATATCAACAGATATTGAAACCCCACGTTGCAATCGCTCTCCTATTGCATCCATTACATAAGTAAGCCCGCTGTCCGGCTCATATACCCATATTTTTTTCTCACAAACTATTATAAATCTTCCCAATTTATCTACAGTCAAATCATAAGGTACATCAAGATAATCTGAACCAAACGCACGCAAATAATTTCCGCTCACATCAAAAACAACAATTTCTTTTCGTTTTCTGTCAGCAATAAATATTTCTCCGTTTTTATAAATCATTCCGCCCGGTTCTAAAAGTTTACCTTCGCCGGAATTACCAAAGGAATTAAGAATGATTCCGTCAGTACTGTATTTATTAATACGTTGATTACCTGAATCTACTACATATAAATTGTCATACTCATCAAGAGTTAAATATTTCGGTCCAAGTAAAGCACCTTCTCCGATACCTTTAAACCCGATTGTCTGTGTTATTACATTAAATCGATTAATTTTAAAAACTTTATCTGCTGCAAAATCCGAAACATAAATATCACCGTCTTTTGCCTCAACAACACCAAACGGCTTTTGTAAAATAGGATTAGCCGTCATTATCGAACGAACAATTTCCAAATTTGCATCCAATTCAACAACGGCTCCCGTACTGAATGAAGTAAGATAATAATGATTATTGCGACCTACGGCAATTTGTCCGGGATTAAGAAAATTAACCCGATTTTCGCCCTCATAATGTCCACGCAAATCAGTTCGTATAATGTAATTTTTATCTACAAAAATATCAGACAACATTCCGCTTCGATTGTACAAATAACTAATTTTATTTTTCAATCCGGTGTTTTCATATCCCATAGACAACAAAGTATTCCATGCATAAAGTGCATTTTTTTCATACCCGGCTTTACGATACGCTTCACCTAAAAACAATCGAGATAAATGATTTTCATTCTGATAAGAAAGAGACTTTACAAGTTCAGATATCGCCATTTCATATTGAGTATTATGAAACGCCCTCACTCCGTTTTCGAAATAATCTTTCGAATACTCGGGAAAGAGATTAAAAATATCATCTTGCTGTGCAAAACTTAAAGAAAACACAGCCAAGAATAAAACTGATAAAAAACTTTTTTTCATATACGATTCCTTACCGGTGCAGCTTTTACTCCAATTACAATATTGTAATGCTCTTCAATTTCTTCATTCGAAATCAAATGCATAGCCGCTTTGAAATTATCAATACTTTCTTTTATCTCACCTTTTTTGTACAAACCCCACGCCAAAGAATCGAGATAAGCCGGATTTTCCGGTTTCAATCGCACTACATCACGCAACACTTCTACGCCTTTTTCTGCGTCAATATCCAAATCACAAAGTAAAAAACCGTATGTATTCTTAGCATTTAAATTGTAAGGATCTGCTTTATGAGCTTTAAAAGCTTCCTCTAAAGCATTTTCATAATCTTCCAATTTATAATAAACAGAAGCAAGAGCAGCATGAACTTTTGCCGGTTCAAAATTAACTTTCAACAGCTTCAAAAATTCAGACTTGGCACGCTCCCACTCTTCGGTTCGATAATAAATTACTCCCAGCAACATTCTGCATTGATGTGTGAAAATAAAATTAACACTCATATCTACAATAGATTTTAAATAAACAACGGCCTTAGTATAATTTTCTTCTTTCATATAAATAAGACCCAGATAATAATTAGCTTCCGGATTTCCGGAATCCCAATCAAGCACATCATTAAAAAACAATTTGCTTTCTTCGTATGACTTACGATTAAAACAAAGAATTCCTTCCCATAATTTTTCTTGAATTTCGTTCATGCTCCCTCCCTAAACATTTACCGACTTAGGCAAAGAAATAATCATTTCCGTTCCCTCGCCAATCTTACTATTAACAGAAATACTTCCGCCGTGTTTTTCTACGAAACTTTTGACAATAGACATTCCCAATCCGGTTCCGTTACTTTTTCCGGAAACAAACGGTTCAAAAATTCTACTTGCAATTTCATCAGAAATCCCACATCCGGAATCTTTTATCTTCCATAAGATAAACTTATTTTCGTTATTTTCTAAAGAAATATTAATTACTCCGTTTTCTCCGATAGCTTCTATTGCATTATTAATAAGATTTAAAAATACTCTTTGCATTTTCAATTTATCAATAAATAAAAATATTTTTTCTGTCACCGGCTTTAGATTTATTTGAATATTATCTTTCTCTGCACGACCTTGAATATTTTCTACAAGATCATGTAGATATTCGTAAAAATCAACTTCTTCTACATCCAGATTGCTGTCACCTCGACTGAAATCCAAAAGTTCCGTTGTCATCGTCACCAATCTGTCGACTTCATTCATTATAACTGACGGTCCACGCAACACCGATTCACTCAGACCGTCTATTTTACTTAATTTTCGTTCTATTAATTCTGCATACGCTCTGATATTTGTAAGCGGATTTTTTATATCATGAATAATAATCGACGCAAATTTACCGATTGCTGATAGTTTTTCTGTATTTAAAAGTTCTCTTTGAGCATTTTGTAATTGTCGATATGCATTTTCCAATTCTTTGTTTCTATCTTCCAAACTCGTCATATAACGATAATTAGCTTCTCTTACCGTAGCACTGATTCTTTTTGCAACGGAATACGCCAAACACGGATATGTTTGAAACAAGCGGGCAAACTCTTCTTTTTTCAGAATCAAAACTTTGACTGATTCGCTTTTAGCTCTGATAGTCGCACTGCGAGGCAAATCATCTACAATAGACATTTCACCGAAAAAATCACCGCTGCCTTTTTCTATGAGAAATTCTTCATTAGAACCGGCCTCTTTTCCTGATTTTAAAACATTTACAACACCGGAAACTATAATATACAAAGCATCGGCAATAGTATTTTCAGAAAAAATCAACTCTTCCGAATTATATTTTTGAACAGTAAATTTTTCTGCTATATCATCAAAATCTTCATCGGGTATTCCTTTAAACAGCGGAACACTCTTTAAAAAATTTGAGATTTCATCTTTATCCATATTTTTTATATCTCCCCACCAATAAAGATAAAGAGTCAATATATAATCTTATAATTTACTTTGCAAGTCTGAGACCGATTTTATTCATTAAAAAAGTACTTTCTTACAATAAAAAAAGAAGTTTTTTTAACAAAGAACAGCCTGTCCTCAAAATAAAAAAATATTTTTTTGTTTTTTACTAAAGATTTTTATACCCATCCCCGAAAAATACTGTGAGGCACACGGAAACAAGGATGTTTCCGAATATTAATTAACAAAGAATCAAGGAGGATTCACATGGTTATTAATCACAATTTAAGTGCAATGTTTGCACAGAGAGCGACAAATTTAAACAACAAAGCTTTGAACAACAACATGGCAAAAGTTAGTTCCGGAATGAGAATTAACAAAGCTGGAGACGATGCTTCTGGATTAGCAGTTTCTGAAAAAATGAGAAGCCAAATCCGTGGTTTGCAAAGAGCTGAAAAAAATGCTGAAGACGGTATTTCTTTCATCCAAACTGCTGAAGGTTACTTACAAGAAACTCAAGATTTAGTTCAGAGAATCAGAGAATTGGCAGTACAGGCTTCCAACGGTATTTACTCTACTGAAGAGAGAATGTACATCCAAATCGAAGTTAGCCAGTTAATTGATGAGATCGACAGAATTGCTTCTCATGCTCAATTTAACGGAATGACACTTATGACAGGTCGTTTTGCAAAACAAGATGCTTTAAATTCTGTTACTGGTTCTATGTGGTTCCACATCGGTGCTAACATGGATCAAAGAGAAAGAGTGTACATCGGTACAATGAACAGCCAAGGGCTTAAATTGAAAAACGCTTCTGGCTTGCCACACGCTGCAACATTTATTTCTCTTTCAACTCCAGACGGTGCAAATGCTGCTATCGGAACGTTAGATGAAGCTGTTAAAATCATCAACAAACAACGTGCCGACTTGGGTGCTTACCAGAACAGACTGGAACACGCTACTAGAGGTTTGGCTATCGGTGCTGAAAACTTACAAAGTGCTGAGTCTATTATCAGAGATACTGATATGGCTAACGAAATGGTTGACTACACTAAGAATAACATTCTTGTTCAGTCTTCTATGTCTATGTTGGCTCAGGCAAACCAAAAAACTCAAGCTGTTATGAGATTATTAAGCTAATTTTTAATCTTGTAATCACCAAGGGGAAAATCCTCCTGCACTATGCGGGGGGATTTTTTTTATTGCCCATCCGGTTTGACTTTTCATATAATTTTAAGTATATACATCTAAAATTTTGAAACTCTCGGAGACATTTTATATGACTTATTCTTTTATAAATGATTGCGATAAAGACGAAAAAAAAGATTCAAACGGTACGGATTCTTTTATTGAAAAGAAATTGCTTGAAGAAAGAAAAATTATCATATCCGGCGGTGTTGATTCTCAACTAGCTGAAAAAACAATCAAAACATTATTTTTACTTGATGCGATTGACCACGAAAAGCCTATTACCGTAATAATAAATTCTCCCGGCGGAGAAGTTTTTTCAGGATTTGCCATATACGACATTATGAAAGCCATAAAAGCTCCGGTATTTACACTTGTAACCGGTTTTGCGGCAAGTATGGGTTCTATTATCATGTTGGGCTCTGAAAAAGGCAGACGTTACGCCACAAAAAATTCTAAAGTCCTTATTCACCAACCGCTTATCAGCGGAATGTTCCAAGGGCGGGCAATGGAAATTGAAATACAAGCAAAAGAAATTACCGAAACAAAGGAACGAATCATAAACCTTTATGTAGAAGAAACCGGACAAGACCGAGAAAAAATATCAAAAGATATTGAATTGGACTACTGGATGACTGCAGAAGAAGCGTTAGAATACGGCTTGATAGACAAAATAATAACTAAAATGGATGAAATAACATTATAAAAACAAAACCGGATGTTGCAAAAACATCCGGTTTTTTTATGAATTACAATTCATTAGATACTTTATCTATTACCCTTATTTCATTACCGTTTACAATTTCAAATACATTCCATATAAGCCCCACCTGATTCGGCTTTACTTCATAAGTTCCTTTATATTCATTATTTAAATAAACTGAGACTTTTGCTCCGGAATTTGAAAGTCTGGAGCGTGTCCAAGGAACAACAAAAACGTTTTACCGCCGGCTCTGCCGGCAAAAGGAACTTTAAACCCAGCGTAAGCTAATTTTTCTACTCAAGTTTAGTTGTAAACTTGCAAATTGTCTTTAACTCCACCGTAGGCACAAAAAAAGGAGGTGAAAAACTTCCGTCTGGAATGTTTACAGTTGCTTTTTTTCCTCAATTTCCCCCCATTTTTACTGGTAAAACACCGTCGAACTGAATGGACTGAAACACCGTTTAAACCACGTTTCACGAGGTAAAATAAAAAAACTTCAACTTTTTTCCCGAAACTTGTAAGCATTTATGAAAAAAAATGCATTAAAATTTGTGGAGAAAAGTTTTTTCTCCTAATTTTTATTTAGTAGGAAAAGATATGACACAAGAAAAAACAAATCGTAATTACAAGGACTCGGTTTTTGTAGATCTGTTCGCCCATGATATCAATGCGAAAAGAAATTTTATATCATTGTACAACGCTTTGCACGGCACGAATCTTGACGCAAAGACAACGGATGTTCAGCCGGTTATGCTGGAGCAAGTGCTTTACATGAAGTATTACAATGACATCGCTATGTTGATTGATGGAAAAATCGTCATCTTGATTGAACATCAATCGACAATTAATCAAAATATGCCGTTTCGTTTTTTGGAGTATATTGCGAGGATTTACGAGAAGATAACAACAAAAGACGAAAAGTTCGGGCGTAAATTGGTAAAACTTCCCGTGCCGGAGTTCTATGTTTTTTACAATGGCAAAGATGACTATCCGACAGAAAGTGTGATGAAATTGTCTGACGCATTCATGCAACTTGGTGACGACAGCGAATTGAAAAATCAGCTTGAAATATCCGTGAAAGTGATTAATATTAACGTTGATAAAGAAAATCCCATTTTGAAACGTTGCGAAGCATTAAAGCAATATTCAAAATTCATCGAACAGGTACGTTGCAATATTGAAAATGCAGTTCCTGAACCGTTTACGACTGCGATAAAAGAGGCAATCAAGAAAGGCTTTCTTTCTGATTACTTGAACCGAAAATCTACGGAGGTACAAAATATGTTACTAGCAGAATATGATTATGACACAGACATTGCCGTTCAACGAAAAGAAGCTTTTGATGATGGAGTTTCCATCGGTCGCAACGAAGGTATTTCTATCGGACTGTCTCAAGGTATATCACAAGGCGAACATAAAAAAGCCGTTGAAACTGCAAAAAATGCATTAACAATGCATTTACCCATAGAGCAAGTTGCGATTCTTACCGGACTGTCACCGGAGGAAATAGAAAAACTTTAAAACTATAAAAAAGGAGGCGAAAAAACTTCCGACTCCTTAAAGTAAACTTTAACTTTATTATAAACAAAGTAAGAATGAACCACCGAAAGGAAGCGTCTTTTTCTCTTGGGAGTTATAGAGGGTATTCTCTTTTCATCGCAAAAAAGAGAATACCCTCTAACTTCTACCAACATTGAACCAAAGTTGCATTTTGGGCGGACTTGTCCGCAGGACCGATTAAAACCAGAATGGTTTTATAAAGTTTTGCCCCCAAAACGATTCCCAAACGCAAGCTTGCTTGCAAAATGTATCTTAAACCTAAGTAGGTTTATTAAACTTTAAACCAAAGTTTAGCCCTAACGCCGACAACGTCGGCAGAACTGCTCCCAAACCCGGCGACAGCCGTCGCACCTTAAAGCTTGCTTTAGCCCCAGCCGTCCGCCGTAGGCGGACAAATTGTCTTTAAACCCACCGTAGGCATAAAAAAAGGCGGATTTCTCCGCCTTAAATTGCTTAAATACTAAGCTCTACTCTCCGGTATAATTATAATTTACAGTCATTAAGTTCCTGAAGGCATTTCAGTTTGTGCTGCATCTACCCAGATTTCTCCGTTAGTATCTACCCAAATTTCTTTGTATTTATGAGGGTAGTTAAATATAACATCATAATCGCCGGAAAGTTTATTCCATTCATACGGTCCTTCACCTAAAATAATAAATTTGACTTGAGTAGGATCTTCGATAAGTTTGATATCAAATGCAAAGAAATCTCCGTTTTTACCTGTAAGAGGGAACGCTTTATCTCCCCATGTTGTACATTTACTTGTTTCACTGCTGTCAAAATCTCCCCATATCCATGCTCCCATAGGCACTGTTGTACCGGTAAAATTGATTCGCAAATATCCGTCTTTCAAAGAAGAAACTTCACCTATCCATTTTGCATAAAGAGTTATATTTTTTGTCAATACGGTATCAAAATCATAAGCACTGTCCAATGTTTGTCCACCGTCTGTACTTGTATACCATCCACAGAATCCATAACCTGTTTTAAACGGAGTATCAGGTTCTACAACTCTCTCTCCGGATGTTACGATTTGACTGACTTCCCCGGTCAAAATTCCTCCGGTGACATCAAATGTAACCGTAAATTCTGCTAAGTCTCCGTTTAAATACAATTTAGCTCCGTAACACAACGGATTTGCACTGCTATTCTCAAACTCGATATTACTCCATGCTGTCAAATCGGAAATATGTACACTTTCTAAGCTATCGCAACCATAGAACGCATAGGCACCGATAGATGTTACACTATCCGGAATTGCTACGCTTGTTAAGTTTTCACACATATAAAATGTATCGTCACCGATTGATGTCACTCCATCACCGATTGCCACACTTGTTAAACTATTGCAATAAGAAAATGCACTGTCACCGATTGATGTTACGCTGTCAGGGATTGTTACACTAGATAAGCTACCGCAACCACCGAATGCCTCTTTACCGATTGATGTAACACTCTCAGGAATTACAACGCTTGTCAAACTACTGCAATCGGCAAACGCTACATCACCGATAAAAGTTACACTATCCGGAAGTGTCACACTTGTCAAACCGCTGCAATTTTCAAATGCTCCATCTCTGATTTTTTTTACACCGTCAGGAATAGTGATGTCACCGCTGGCATTCGAATATGAAATCAATTCAGTCTTGTCTTTATTAAAAACAATATTACCGTCATCTGATAATTCAATACTGTACCAACTATAGTCTGAATAATCATCTCTTAGATAAACAGCATTCAGTGCCGGATTTGTCACATCAACCGCTGTACCGTCTGTATAACTACTATTATAACTATCTGTATAATACCAATTATTTGTATTTTTAAATGTCACACTTTCAAGGGCACAATTTCTAAATGCTCCATAACCGATAGATGACACATTTTTACCGATTGTCACACTTGTCAAACTATCGCAAGAAGAAAATACATAGCCACCGATTGATGTTACACTGTCACCGATTGTCACACTTGTCAAACTATCGCAAGAAGAAAATACATAGCCACCGATTGATGTTACACTGTCACCGATTGTCACACTTGTCAAACTATCGCAAGAAGAAAATGCATAGCTACC
>JAGANG010000067.1 GCA_017624275.1 Spirochaetales bacterium
ATGATTTTGAACAATGTAAACAGCCAATATTCAACAAGTTCTTCGCCAATTTACGGAATTCTTTTTGACGGGGCTTGGCTTTGGGAAGAATATCTTTGGACGATGTTAAAAGATGCAAAGTTCGGATGCAAAAACTTTGTTTATCCAACAAATAAAGACCGAAAAGGCGGAATTAGACTTTTTGATAATTCACTAGACCCAGAGGATTCTAGCTTTAAAAAATGTTTTCGAAGGATTTATCCGGATTTTTACCGTGAGAACACAAAACCGGAAAACGAAGATTTCCTTAAAAATGACGGCGTGATTTTAGATGCAAAGTACAAACAGTTAGACAAGGGCCTTGTTCGTGACGATTTGTATCAAATAATTTCCTATATGCATACAGTGAAAATTCCAACTGGTGGATTTATTTATCCCGTTGCTTCGACTACGCTCAGCAATCGTGAATCGGCAGGGAATGTGGTTTTGGACACATATTGTCTTGCAAATAACACAGGTTTTATTAAAAGTTTTGGTTTTGTGATTCCTGAATGTGAAACTGATTATGAACCTTTTCAAAAGAAAATGAAAAAAACGGAAGATGAACTAGTTCAAGAGATTCATCATAAGATTTTTTAATTTGCTTGAAGGCATGGTAACATTAACGATTATTTTTTTATCCACGTACCGTTAAATTTGTTATCACTAAAATCACTGATTGTTACGTTGTTTTGTCCGTTAAATTTGTATTTGCCGATTAAGGCTTCCCCGTCTTTTTTATAAAGTGAAAGAATTCCGTTGTGCATAGTGAAATTATTTCCGCTTAAAAAAAAGCTTCCTGCCGTGTTCGGAGTTCCTTTTTTGTATTGCCATCTGCTGTCATCATAAAATTTTAGAATGATGTCAGGATTTTTTTCATGTTGCCATGTTCCGTAAATATTTTTGTCGTGATTTTGTTTTTTGGCTCTGGAACGTTCGCTTTTTGCGATTCTTGAAAATTTAGTATGCGACCATTTATTGTCATTATTTATCATATCGCATGATGACAGCGTGAAAATTGTGAGTATGCATATTAATAAAATATTGCTTTTCATATTATATAACCTCCAGTCTAATCTAATATCATTCAGAATAATAAAAAAGCCATTTTGGAATATTTTAAGAATAGGAGAGATTGTAATAATTGCTAAACGGAAATTTGATTTTGCTGTTAATTTCGTGATTTTTGCATGTTGCGGAAAAATTGATGTATTATATGTGAGCTGGATTGTTTATACTTAGCAGAAATCGAAATAGGGGATGAATATGTCTAAAAGGAACGCATTATATATTCATGGTTTTATGGGAAATCCGAAAGGCGGAACTTTCTCGGCTCTTGAAAACTTTTTTCGAGATTGGAAGATTCATTCTATTCCTTTTCCGGATTTGCATATTGACACAAATAAAACTAAACAGGTAATAAAAGATTATTGCCGTGAGCATGATATAAATATTTTAATCGGGGCATCATTGGGAGCCTTTTATGTTTTGCAGCATGAAGAATTAATCGATAAGCTTGTAATCAATCCTTGTATGTATCCGTCGGCAGAGATTGTAAAACTTAGGGATAGGGATACAGGTGCTGCGTTTTCTCTTGATAAAAAGGTTATGGAAAATTTTAAAGAAATGGAAAAATATCTGGATATAAAAGATGAGCAGAAATTAAGAGTTTTTGGGATTTTTGCAAAAGATGATGAACTGTTTCATTATCAGAGTAGGTTTGATGAATTGTTTGGCGATAAAAATAAGGAAATAACAAACAGTATTTTAATCGACGGGCACCACAGTATCGAAGAGCAATATTTGGTAACCGGATTGAATGCAGCTGATATTTTTTTCAAGCGAATACAAAACTGAATAAAGGAAGAAAAAGATGTGTGAGGCAACTAGAAAGACAGATGTTAAAATAATCAGAGAGACATTAAAAAACGCCGGTTTACATATTATTTCTAAAAATGAAATAGATAAACTTGCAGATGTTGCTATGGATGCTTATGAAAATTATCCGTTGCATAATTAGTTTTGCAATCTGGTTACCGCCGCCTTTTTCCGGAAATAAAACATTGCCTTTTCTTTTTAACGGCGGAATAAAATTGATATTGAAGTCCGGTTTGGGAATAATAGCTAAGCTTTTGAAATATGAAAATTATGCAATGAGTCTAAAGAAAAAATATACTAACCATGAGGATTGGTATTTATTTAATCTGTCTGTTGCGAAAAAATCGCAAAATCAGGGGATTGCCTCTAAATTGTTGCGTCCGATGTTAGAAGTTTGTGATTCCGGTCAGTTTGTTTGTTATTTAGAGACAAATAAGGAAGCTAATGTTCCCATGTATGAACATTTTGGTTTTGAACTCGCATATCAGGGAGTGATTCCGGGAACAACGGTTAATCATTATGCAATGGTTAGAAAAAAACGGAAGATGAACTAGTTCAAGAGATTCATCGTAAGATTTTTTAATTTGCTTGAAGGCTTGTTATACATTAACGATTATTTTTTTATCCACGTACCGTTAAATTTGTTATCACTGAAATCACTGATTGTTACGTTGTTTTGTCCGTTAAATTTGTATTTACCGATTAAGGCTTCCCCGTCTTTTTTATAAAGTGAAAGAATTCCGTTGTGCATAGTGAAATTATTTCCGCTTAAAAAAACACTTCCTGCCGTGTTCGGAGTTCCTTTTTTGTATTGCCATTTGCTGTCGGATGAAAAACTTAATGTAATATTTTGATTTGTCGCTGATTTCCATGTCCCGTATATTGCTTTGTCATGATTTTGCATTGTTACCTGTGAACGAGCATTTTTGGCAATTTTATAAAGTTTCGTATTTGTCCATTTGTCCTGAGTTGTGTCAGGATCACATGCTGAAAGTATAAAAATAATAATTGTACAAATTGAAAGTAATTTAGTTTTCATTTTTATTCTCTAATCTAATATAGGATATTTTAATAAAATCGTGAAGTTAAATGCATAAAAAAGGGAACAAATTCTTTTAGATTAAGAATCTGTTCCCTATAAGTCTTATTTTAATAATGTTTTATTTTTTAGCAAGATATTCGTTGATAGATGCGGCAGCTTTTCTACCTTCACCCATTGCAAGAATAACTGTTGCGGCTCCGAGTACAATATCTCCGCCCGCCCAAACAGCAGGATAAGAGGTTGCAGCGTTTTCATCTACTTTTATGTGACCTTTAGCGTCGGCGTCCAATCCCGGAGTAGTTTGTACCATCAACGGATTTGAGCCGTTTCCTAATGCAACGATTACTGCGTCACAAGGAACTTCGTGTTCACTTCCGGCGATTGCTACCGGAGAACGTCTTCCGGATGCGTCCGGTTCGCCCAGTTCATAAGACAATACTTGTACTGCTTTTACGCAACCGTTTTCATCACCGATGATTTTTACCGGATTTTCTAAGAATCTAAATTCTACGCCTTCTTCTTCTGCATGAGCTACTTCTTCACGTCGTGCCGGCATTTCGTTACGAGTTCTTCTGTAAATAACGGAAACTTTTTCCGCTCCCAATCTGTATCCCATACGTGCAGCATCCATTGCAACATTACCGCCGCCGACAACAACGATATTTTTAGCTTCGAATAACGGTGTAGAAGCACGTTCTGTGTCGTATGCTTTCATTAAGTTTGCACGTGTTAAATATTCGTTTGCACTGAATACGCCGATTAGGTTTTCACCTTCGATGTTCATGAATTTTGGCAAACCGGCACCGGTTCCCACGAATGCGGCGTCATATCCGGCTTCTTGTAATAATTGAGGTAATGTTTGAGTTCTTCCGACTAAGAAGTTTGTTTCAAATTTTACGCCCATTTTTTTCAATGTCTCAACTTCTTGAGCAACGATAGATTTCGGTAAACGGAATTCCGGAATACCGTAAACCATTACGCCGCCGGTTTTGTGAAATGCTTCAAAAACTGTTACTTCATGACCGGCTCGGCGAACGTCAGCGGCAACAGTCAGTCCGGCAGGACCGGAACCGATAATCGCAACTTTTTTGCCTGTAGCAGCAGCGACTGCCGGAGTATCTATTTTACCGTTTTCACGTTCCCAATCTGCTACAAAGCGTTCTATTCGTCCGATTGCAACGGCTTTTTCAGGATCTTTCAATCCTTTTCCTACAGTACATTGACCTTGACATTGTTTTTCTTGCGGACAAACACGACCGCAAATTGCCGGTAATAGATTGGTAGTTTTTACAGTGTCTACGGCACCTTTAAAATCTCCGCTTGCAACTTTTGCTAAGAATTCCGGAATAGGAACACTTACCGGACAGCCGTTCATACACGGAGCATTTTTACATTGCAAACAACGCATAGCTTCGATTTGAGCCTGTTCTGCTGTATACCCGAGAGCAACTTCGTCCATTTTACGAGCTCTTTCAAGAGGTTCGCCGGTAGGCATTTCTTGTTGCGGGATAGCCATTCTGTCTTTCGGTGTAAGAGTTTTATTTTTTAATGAAGCTAAAAGTTCTTTAGCTTCGGCTGTATATTGTTCTTTTGTTTTATGTGTCATCTTATTCTCCTTTTTTTGCAGCTATTTCCATTTCCAGATGACATTTGTGGCGATCTTCATCTTCTCGTTTTTTAAATGCTTTCATACGCATCATCATGTTGTCAAAATCTACTTGGTGACCGTCGAATTCCGGGCCGTCAACACAAACAAATTTTACTTCACCGCCGACATTTACACGACAACCGCCGCACATTCCCGTACCGTCAATCATGATTGTATTAAGCGATACTGTAGTAAATACATTGTAAGGTTTAGTAGTTAATGCACAGAATTTCATCATTACAGGCGGTCCGATAGCAACAACTTCGGCAATTCCGCCGGCTTCACATTTTTCTTTAAGCGGTTCTGTAACGAGTCCTTTTCTGCCGCAAGATCCGTCATCAGTCATAATGATAAGTTCATCAGCCAAAGCTCTCATTTCATCTTCGAAAATGATTAAATCTTTGTTTCGTGCTCCTATAATTACGATAACTTTATTTCCGGCTGCTTTGTGTCCTTGAACTATAGGATGAAGCGGAGCAACACCGATTCCGCCTCCGACACAAACAACCGTTCCTTTTTTCTCGATATGAGTAGGCTGTCCCAAAGGTCCTAAAATTGCGGCGATTTCGTCGCCGGCGTTTAATTTGGACAAGCGAAGAGTTGTGGCTCCTATGGCTTGGAAAACAATAGCAATCCAACCTCCTTCGGCGTTTGCGTCGGCGATTGTCAAAGGAATACGCTCACCGTAGTCAATATCTATTTGGACAATAACGAATTGTCCGGGTTTTCTATTATGTGCAATATTTGTAGCTTCAACTTTCATATAAAAAACATCTGCTGAAAGCTGACGTTTCTCTAAAATTTTATGCATAAATTTTCCTTGTTTGTGAAATTTTTGAGGCGATTATACAATATGAGACTTTTTTTGCCAACAGTACTGATTTCAGGTTTGAATAAAAAAATAGAAATTATTTGTGTATAGGTGACAAATTTTAATCCTAAAGTAGAATGTGAACCTGACACCTATTTTAAAAAAAGCCAAACCGCAAAAACGATTTGGCTAAAAAACTTTCATTTCTCACAACTAAGTTTTACTTACTGCTATATTCATAATTTATAGTCGCACGAGTTAAACATGAATTGTTCTCAATGTTTATTTGTTTCCATTGCTTCTTTGTACCTTTATAATTTACAGTCATTAAATTTTCACAACCGTAGAAAACATCGTATCCGATGGAAGTCACGCAGATTTTTATCCTAGGTCTTCCCAAATAAAACTGTTGTTTATGTTCAACTTTGGTTACGGTTCGTATCCTGTAAAGGTTACACACTGTAAGATTGGTTTCTTACACATGGTAAGATTGTTTTCTTACAAATAGTTCCCGTCATGCTGAATTATTTTAGTATCTCATATATATATATGTTTACATTCACTTGATGTTTTCTTACGAAAACATTTCGTTCGTTTGCGTTGCAAACTCACCTACAGTTCATGTAAACGGTTATTCTTTTCGATTCGATATTTCCTGCGGAAATATTTCGTTCGTTCTACGAACTCACCGTATCTGCAAAGAAAACCATAGTTGTTCAAGACTCTTACAAATTAAAAATCCTCATGCATTAAACAAAAAAGGAGGCATTTCAGCCTCCATGCATGTTAATTGACTTTTAAAAGTTTTTCTGTATATAATGTATTTTTTGTAATCGAATAAAGGCAA
>JAGANG010000068.1 GCA_017624275.1 Spirochaetales bacterium
AAAGGCAGAAAGCAGGACAGCATAAATGCTGTCCCTACAATGATTGTACCATTATTATAGAAAGATTATAGTCTGAATTGTAACTCTTTTTTTCTAAAAAATACTGTTTGGATCAACTAATTTTCCGTCTTTATAGACTTCGAAATGTAAATGATCCGGCTCGTAATATTCAAAAGCGGCGGTGTTCCCGACGCCACTGATGACTTGTCCTTTTTCCACCTCTTGATTTGGGGCTGCCATAGACTTTGTGGATAAGTTCGAGTAAACGGTTTGGTAGCCGTCGGCGTGAGAAATCGTAATTTCAATCCCTTTATCGGTAGTTTCGGAGATATCTGTGATTCTACCGGCTTCAGCGGCTTTTACGGCAGTTCCTCTTTCGGCTTTGATGTCAATTCCGTTGTGAACTTTCCATTCACCGAGTGTTTTTGAATAAATTAATGTTTCGGGTGAGTAGTTCATTTCGATTTCGCCTTCAACCGGTTTCATAAATTGCAATTCTTTTTTCTCTTCCGTTTCTTCCGGAATCGGTTTGAGTTCGGTTACTTTCGTTTGATTTGCCTGTGTTATTTCTAATTCCGTTTGTACTTGATGCTGCTGTTCTACTTGATGAATTTCCTGCAAATTCGGTTTTGTCTGTTGATTTTTCGAAATCACACTTTCACCGATCATAACGGCGAAAAGCAATAAAGCAATCCCAACAAAAGTTAAAATATAAAATTTTTTCATAGTAATTCCTCCCATTTTTTATGTATATTGGGAGTATAGCCATATTAAATTTTTTTATACAACAAATATAATTTAATTGAGGTGTTTTTACGACCCTTATGTATTTAGGCTTTCTTTTGATAGGCTTGTTTTTCCAATAGCGTATTGGGATAATAATGATAGAGAATTTCCCGATAATCTTTTCCTGCCTTTGCCATTACCTGGGCACCCCATTGACTCATGCCGACGCCATGTCCGTAGCCTTTTACTTGAATCAAAATTGTTTTGTCTTTTAAAGTAATTGTGAAATTCGTAGAACGCAAGTCAAAAATATTGCGAAATTCCGTACCGGAGAAGGTTGTGCCGGAGACGTTTATGGACTCTACGTGATCCCCTTCGGTACGGCTGACAATTTTGATTTCTTTTTTGAATTTTGCGATATTTTTCGTTTGAGATAAATCATAAGAAACTGTTTTCTTTCCGGTATAATGATTGATTTTGTTGGCAAAATCCGCATAAGAAATCTCTTGTTCACTAAAAAAGGTAGACATTAATGTATTTTCGTTCGGACTGTCTACCGAGAGAAGATAAGGAATTTCTTCTCCGCCCCAAACGTCTTTTACGTTTTCGGTTTTCCCACCGCTGGCTGAATGAAAGAAAGCACTGATGGCTTCTCCTAAGTAGGTAAGAATTTCGGACTCGGTGCTTTTGACGGCTTGGGCTACTTTTTTATATTCTTCGCTTTCATCCGCTTCCTTCCATGCTTGACAATGTGTGGAATCATCGCAAATATGTGTTCCCGAAGCTAATTTTTTTATGGTATATGTACGAGCCGCAACGGCTTGTGCTTTTAACGCCTCAACTTCAAAACTTGCCGGCATTTCCGCGTAAACAACTCCCGCAATATAATCTTCAAAATTGAGTTCTACGATATCTTGTGTTTTTGCACGCGTAAGATAGATGATGTTGTCATTGTTGACATGTGCAATAAGATTTTCTTTTGCGGGAGACCGGGTAAAGATGTAGTAAATGAGAAGTAAAGTAAGGGTGAAGAAGAACATTTTTTTCATATGATTGCCTCCTATATAAAAACATTAAAGAATAAAGAAGAGTGAAAAAAGAATAGATAATAAATTTTTATTCGTATTATTCTGTTTCTATTCGTGAAATATTGGCGCCTAAGGCGGATAATTTTTGATCTAATTTTTCATAGCCACGGTCGATATGGTAAAGGTCGGTGACAGTAGTGACGCCGTCGGCGACTAAACCGGCTAAAATTAAGGCGGCACCGGCTCTTAAATCGGTGGCTTTTACTTTAGCACCGTTTAAGGAAGCATTTCCCGAGATAACGGCGGCTCTGCCGTCAATTTTAATATTTGCGCCGAGACGAATGAGCTCGGGAACATATAAAAAGCGGTTTTCAAAAATGGTTTCTACGATAATGCTGTTTCCGGCAGAAGTTGTCATTAAGGTAGCAAATTGAGCTTGCATATCAGTGGGAAAACCGGGATACGGCAATGTTTTGATGTCGACATTTTTGATAAGATTTCCGCCTTTTACGCGAATTGCATTTAGTTCTTCCGATACTTCGATATTGGCTTCTTTTAGCTTCGCGGTAATCGGTTTTAGATGTGCAGGAATAACATTTTTTATCAGTACATTTCCGCCGGTAATTGCAGAAGCAATCATAAAAGTACCTGCTTCGATACGATCGGAAATAACGGTATGTTCACTTCCTTTTAATTCGGGAACTCCGGTAATTTTTACGGTATCGGTTCCGGCCCCTTGAATTTGGGCACCGCAAGAGGAAAGATAAGTAGATAAATCCACAATTTCCGGTTCAATTGCGGCGTTCTCCAAAATGGTTTCTCCTTCCGCTAAGACAGCTGCCATTATTAAGTTTTCGGTAGCTCCGACACTTGGAAAGTCTAAGTAAATTTTTTTCCCGATTAGCTTTTTGGCGCTTGCGGTAATTAGTCCGTTCGACTGTTCGATGTCTGCTCCCATGGCAGATAATCCTTTTAAATGCAAATCAATCGGACGACTGCCGATAGCGCAACCTCCCGGAAAGGAGACAGAAGCTTTTCCGCAACGAGCAAGTAAGGGTCCCAATAAAAGAATAGAAGCACGCATTTTTGTAACAAGTTCATAAGGAATTTCAAAATTTTTGATTGCGGTTGTTTCTACTTTTAAAGAATTTGGGGAATCTGAAGAAATTTTGGAACCAACCGTCGAAAGAATTTCTTCCATAATTTTTACATCTTCCAATTCCGGAACATCATGAATTATATTTTCACCGCTTGTTAAAACGGTAGCAACTAAAATCGGCAGTACGGCGTTCTTTGAGCCGCTGACCGTAACTTCGCCGTAAAGTGGTTTTGAGTGATTAATGATTAAATTTTCCATTTTTCCTCCTAAAAAAGTGACAATAAGATTTTGGTAGGATATAGTAACTATGTAGAGTTTCTTAACATTTTAATTGTTTGCAAAAATAAAAAAAATATTCAAAAAACTATTAAGTTTTTTGAAATTAGATTCGATATTAGGAATAGTGACAGATGTTTATAAGGGGGAAGAAAAAGATGTCTAAAATTACGGCTAATATTTTTTCGGAATTTGAAAAGAGCTTGTTAAAGAATATGCAGGAATTGGAGATTGTAAAACAGCAAAAAGAATATGTGTTGAAAAATATTAATATTCCATTTAGAAAATGGTTATATTCCGGTACAACCGAAGCGTATAAAAACAAAAATCCGTTTTCTGTTTTAAATGAAGATATTAATGCAGAATCTTTGGTTGTTCCGAAATTACATATTAACTTAAACAGATTGCAAAACACATTTACTTCAAAATACAATTTATATGAAATTTCCAAAAAGAATCATCCGATTGTTGACGATTGCACGAAGTTATTAAAAACGTTGTCAAAGAAAATTCCTTGTTCTAAGACAAATACTTTATTAGGACAAACCAAAGCAACGTTAACAGATGAAATGTTCTTTGAAGATGCAGCATATTTGGATTACATTACAAACTTATGTAATTCTATCGGTTTGACCGAACGTCATACAAAGAAAACAAGCCGTTATGATTCTATTAAAATTTCCGAAACAGGAAAAGAATTCTTAAAATTAACAAAAGCAGATAAATTTGCGGTTTTACAGACAGCAGCTGTAAGTATGGCATCTTACGAATTAAAATCAGCGTTAGCTTCAAAAGCAGAAATGCTTGCAACTTTATTGGAAAGAAACGGAGAAGAAACAAAATCTTCGGTAAAATTGGATTTCTTCTCAGAAGAAAGATTATCTAAAATGCTTTCCGGAAAGACGACCAATTTGGAAGAATATTACGATGAAGTATTTAACGCACTCGGAATCAATCGCAAAAAGTATGTGGATTATTTCAATGAAAAAGCAGCGCAAATTGAAGATTTGGATAGCGCAATGGAAGATGATCAATTATTCTTATCCATCTATGTAATGGATATTCAAAATATGTTTGATACTTATTTCGTAGTACCATTCAGCTATTACTTCATGAGTTTTGTACCGACATATTCCGCAAACTTCAATTGCCAATCTACTATTATGGAAATGTTGTTGGCAAAAGAAAATAAGAGAATGTGCGAACACTTAAGCTATTCTGTTCCGGTAGCTTTAACGGCAACATCAATCGCAAATGTGCAATAAAAAAGGCTTTTAAGCCTTTTTTTATTGCACATTTGCGATTGATGTATGTTAATAGAAATATAGGGTAAAATAGTTGCAAATACTTTTGGGAGGAATTTTATGAAAAGGAGAGTATTTGCAATTTTTATTATGCTTTTTTATCTTTGCTTCGGTGTAGTGAAAACCTATGGAAGAAGTACAGCGGTTGTTTCTTATTGGGGATCGCGGGGAGATGAAGTGATACAGATTCAGACGCGTTTGAAAAGATGGGGGTATTATAACGGCGCTGTTGATGGAGTTTATGGAAATCAAACCTATCAAGCAGTGAGAAGATTTCAAGCGAAAAATGGGCTAACGGTAGACGGAATTGCAGGAAAACAGACATTGGCGGCTTTGGGTTTACCGACCGGTTCGAATTCTACCAACAATAATTTGAATTTATTGGCGCGTGCGATTAGCGGAGAGGCGAGAGGAGAGCCGTATGAAGGACAGGTTGCCGTGGGTGCGGTTATTTTAAATCGAGTGAGACATAGCGAGTTTCCGAATACGATTGCCGGCGTGATTTACCAGAACGGTGCGTTTGATTCGGTGTATGATGGGCAAATCAATATGGAACCGACAACAACCGCCGTGAAAGCGGCGCAAGATGCTTTAAACGGCTGGGATCCATCAGGCGGTTGTATTTATTTTTATAATCCGGCGACGAGTACCAGTAAGTGGATTTGGAGCCGACCGATAGTAAAGAGGATCGGAAAGCATAATTTTGCAAAATAAGATGGACAGCATAAATGCTGTCCGTACGGATGGCGAAATAAATACAACCAATGTAGGGACAGCATTCATGCTGTCCACTTGGATAGATAAATCAACACAAGCATTGTAGGGACAGCATTCAT
>JAGANG010000069.1 GCA_017624275.1 Spirochaetales bacterium
ATTGTTCGCAAGCTTTCTTTGTTCCGATTTCATCTGATAATTTTATCGCTTGTTGTTTAAACTCTTTACTGTATGTCATTTTTTCACCTCATTTTATTCTCGGGTATTTTGCGACTGTACTTTTATGATAACATTTCATTTTTATCTTAATATTTTTTTTATTTTACAAGCCAAAAAAAATATTTTTTACTTGTAATAGATTGTTGTATAATATAAGCTTTTTCTTTTGACAGAAATGAAATAAGTGAAATTTGAGGAAAAAAACATGGATGTTTTGCCTGAATATCTTATTGTAGAATCACTCGGAAAGTTATCCGGAAAGTCTCTTTATTGGGCTCGCAGAAAGACTGATAATGCTGTTGTGCTTATAAAGCAGTCGATGACTACCCATTTGTTTGATACGGAAATCGAACAATTTAAGCAAGAGTATGAAACCGCCCGACTTATAGGATACAAAGTTTCTCTTCATTTACCAGACGAAAAAAACGGATACGGTGCGATTATTTATGAATCGTGCGACGGCGTATTTTTAAATCGATTGCTGGAAACGCAACAACTTTCTATTGATGATAAAATTCATCTTTTCAAATCCGCTGCAAAAGCTTTGGGTGAATTGCAGAAAAAAGGCGTAATGCATTTCGGAATCAAACTTGACAGAACGCTTTTGCATAATAATGAAAAAATATTGTTTTTTGCATTAGATGATACAGTCGTATTAAATGAAGATGAAATCTATTTCCCTAAAAATCATCATTATTCGCTGGATGTATTGAAGTATTTACCGCCGGAATTAACAGGCAAAACATGTAAAGTTGCAGATTTCAGAACTTCCTTTTACCAATTGGGAGTAATGTTTTATCGCATTTTCACTGATAAATTTCCTTTTGAATCTTCATCACCGGAGTCTTTACTTTATGCTCAGGCATTCGAAATACCTACGGCACCGCACATTGTGAAGCAGGAAATTCCCGGAAAGATTTCGGCAATTATCATGAAGTTGTTGGAAAAAGATCCGGAAGATCGTTATCAAACTGCACAAGCTTTGTGTGCCGATTTGGAAGATGATATTGATTCTAAAATAACTTTTGTTCCCGGAATGAAAGATCGCGGAATTTTTAAGCTTACAAGAAAAGTTTTCGGTTACGACGGACAGCTTGAAGAGTTGAATTGGTTTTGTAAACATATTTCATTGGCAGAAACTCGTGCCGTATTTATGAAATGTGACAACGGTTGCGGAAAGAAGGAATTTCTTGGAAGTTTTAGTGAAATAGTGAATAAAGTCGGAGGGTATTATTTCAATACTGATTTTTCACCGATGAGTGGAAGTTTCCCTTTTCACGGAATATTAATACTTCTCGATCAAATTATAGCTTGTATAAAAGAAAATGATAAAACCGAAGAGTTTATTGATTTTCTTAAAAAAGAAAAAAATATAGAGCCGTATTTGGGGCAGTTTGCGGCATTGTTTCCCGAATTAAAAAATGTTTGTTCGCAAATGCATAAAGAAAAATCTGAAAATGTTCATTTTCGTCATTGTTTTTTTTATTTTGCAACAAATGTTTTGCGTTTCTTTACGGAAAATTTCGGCGTATTGACTGTTTATATTTCCGGATTGAATGCAAAAATGAAGGAAGGTTTGAAAATACTTCGTTATTTGTTGGGAAATTGCAGTCGTTTGATGTTTTTGATTTCCGTATCTACTGATGAAGAAAAGGAATATTTTGAGAAAAATCTTAATTCTGATAATGTATTTTTTGCATCTATAAGGTTGCCTGTTTTATCAAGAACCGAAGCGTCTCAAATGATTGCGGCGTCTTTTCATTGTAATATTGCAGAAACATTGCATGCGGCAGATATGTTGATTCGTCAATCCGGCGGAAAAGTCGGTGTAATGAAATACATTTTGCAACAATGGAATAGAAATAAAGTCCTTTCGTATGAAAACGGAAGCTTGCGATTTAATGCGGATTTGGCAGTACAATATTTTATGCCTAATTTTAACGTTACCGAATCTTTGTTAAAAAATAAATCGTCTTTGTCAAAATCATTTCTTCAACTTTTGGCGTGTTTTCCGGTCGGTGCGAAAAGCATTAAGATAAAAGAAATTTTAAAAATGGAAATGTCGGCATATAAAGATGTTTTGTATGAATGCAAAAATTTTATTACTAAACGTAATGGATATGTCTATTTTCAGCATGAGAAAGATCGTTATTTTATTTATAAGAATCTTTCGGACAATGAATTAAAATTTTTTCATGTTTTAATAATGCTCGATTTTATTCAGTCCGGAGAAAATGAAGATTTTGGTTTTACGATGATGGATCATGCACTTATTGCATTAGACAGTTTAAATGATGAACAGCGTGATTTATTGTTGAATTTATTTATTAAGATAATAGAAAAAGCAAATTTGACGGCAGCGTTTGAATTTGGATTTCAATTGTGCTGCAAGGTGATAGATTTGTACGGCAATGAAAAATTGAAGCAACACAATTTAGAATGTCATTTTTATTGTTTGGCTACGATTCATGCTTTTTTTAGCAAAAATTATGAAATGATGTTGAGTTTTTTTAATCATTTAAATGTTGATGAGTACAAGAATGATTATGAAAGACTGAAAGTTCAAGAATTTGTTGCTGAATATTTTTATCAAGTAGGTCAGCTTGATGAGTCTATTGAATTGTGTAAATCAGCCCTGGAAAGTCTGGGTTTTACGGTACAAGAAAATATTTCTGAATTAAAATTGTTGGTTGAAAAACATCGATTAAGAAAAGAAATTGCAAATCTTAGGAATATTGAAAGATTGCCGGAAATGACAAAAACCGAGCATATTTTGATAATGCGGTATCTTGCAAAATATATTCCGATTGTTTCTTTTTTACGGGTAAGAGATGCGGAGTTTTTATCGTGTCAAATGTTGAGCTTTACTTTAAAATACGGAAAATGTTTGGTTTCGCCATTAGGTTTTGCTTTGTACAGTGCTTTTTCCATAGGTGAGCGACGAAATTTTAAGGACGGTATTTTCTTTGCACAAAAAGCTTTGGCTATGTTGGATAATATCAATGATGCTGAGTTTTTTTCTGAAACAATTTTCTTTGCGGTATATTTTGCCGGACATTGGAAGTTGTCACATGAACAAATTTGCTATTGGATAAATAAAGCTGCAAATTATGAAAATGATTACGGATGTTCGAATTTCGGCGTTATTTGTAATAATATTTTACCGTTGTATTCTTGTTTGTCCGGAATGCATTTAAAGCAGATTTTCTCAAACTTAGACTGTAATATTGTTGATTTTTTTAATCAAGATGTAGGAAATCCTACTGAATATTTACGAAAAATTTCATTAAAAGTAATTAAGAGTATGTCTGACGGCGGAGAACAAATGTGGACGATATTACCTGAAATTGTAAGACAGCCGCAGTCCGGCAAAGAACGCTTCTTTTCCGGTTATTATTCTACTCTTGAATTGTTTTTATCCTTATTGGAAGAAAAAACAGACATTATCCAAAATAAGTTTGTGACGGAAGAAAAGTTAGTTAATCCGTTTTATGCAGAGAAGTATTTATATCAAGCTATATTGTTGAAGCTTTCGGTACTAAGCGGAACTGTTAATAAAAAAATAGGAATTCAAAGAATTCGCAAGATTTTCAAATTATTGAAAAAATATCAAAGCAAAGGTGCAGAAAATCTGGAAACCAAAATTTATATGATTTCCGGAATACTTGTTGAATTAAACGGTGATTTTGTACTTTCAAATAAATGGTATTATGAAGCATTGCAGGAAAATATTAAAAAGTCAAATTATCTTGAAGCCGGTTTATGTTTGATTATGTTGATGAAGTTGCAACTTCGTAATGGAAATAAAATTACAGCTTTTGTGTATTACAAGAAAGCTATTCAATTTTTTAATTTACTAGGATATTCAGGAGTGACCGGTTATTTTAAAACTCGTTATGAAAAACAATTGGAAGATGATGTAGTTTTAAATGATAATCAAGTTATTGACTCGGAAAGTGAAATAATTGATTCTTTTGTTAAAGAACTAAAGTTGATTAATAATACATCAGATTTGATTCGTTATTTTATCAAGCAAATATCATTTTTATTTCAAACGGATATTTGTTTGGCTGTTTGTTTTGATAAAAATCGTAAACCGATAATCGGAGCGGCAGAGTTTAAAGATTATAACTCAGAAATTCATGAAGGTATGATGTTGTCGAAAATCAATGATGATAAAATAGCTAAGTATTTGATTTCATTTGTTTGTGACAATGCATGCAGTGTGAATCTTAACGATAAAAAATGGCACAATATTATTTCTTACGACAGATATTTGAAAGATCGCAAGCAACATAATGTTTGTTGTATTCCGCTGTTTGAATCGCAAGATGAAAGTATTGATAATCTGGTAATGGTTTTGTATTTGGAAACATCGATACAAAAGCAGGTTTTTTCTGTAGAAAATCAAGTGTTGATACGTGAATTATTTGAAACGTATTCAGCATGCAAAAACAGATTGCAATTATCTATAAGTAAAAAAATAGTGTATTCGAGAAAGATTAAGAAATTAAACCAGAAACTTCAGGATATGCGTAGTAAGTATAATGAATTAACTTATTTGCAATCTCAAGGTTTGTTAAAGTTTGATTTGCAAGGTAAGGTAATCTATTGCAACTCTTTCGGTCGTAAAATGTTGGGATTGGGAACCGAAACATTGAAAGACGGTTTTTTTATAACGCAACTTTTTGTATCGGAAGAAGACAGAGCTAACGGATGTGCCGATATCGAAAGAGTTTTGAAATACAATTTCGGCGGTCCGTATGAGTATGAATGGTGTAACGGTTGTTTTGTCAGAGTATCCTGGGCTGTATTAAGAAATAAAAACGGTAAAATTGTAGGCGGACGTGGAATATTTATAAATATTACTAAGCATGTACAAAATGAAAAGATGTTGAAAGAGCTTAACGAACGACAGGAAGAGCTGATTGCCAAAAGAACTCAGTCGTTGAACGAGTCATTATTGCAATTACGACGTTCTCAAAACCGCCTTATTCAAAGTGAAAAAATGGCGTCATTAAACAGTGTTATAATCGGGATTTCCCACGAAATAAACACGCCTTTGGGAATAGCGATTACATCGACTTCGTTGTTGAAAGAATCCTGTCATCAATTTGATGATTTACTTGCAAAATCTGATTTGGCTAAAGAAAAATTGCAACAAATGAACGGCGATGTGAAAAATACATTATCGATGATTTCTAATAATCTGGGAAGTATAGCTTCGTTGATTAATAATTTTAAAGATTTGTTGCGTGAACAATCTAAAAGTGAATTGTGTCAGTTTGATTTGAGATATTACATAAATATGATTTATCAGACGCAAAAAACTCGTTTTGCACATATTGAACATAAATTTATTTTAAATTGTCCGACGCCTTTTTTATTAAACAGTTATCCCGGAGTTTTTTTCCAGATAATATCAAATCTTATGATTAATTCGTTTATACATGGATTTGAAAAACGTGATAATTGCGTTATCAATATTTTTGTAAGTAATGAAGATGAAAATCAGATTAAGATTATATATAAAGATAACGGGCAGGGGATTTCTGAAGATAGTATTGATAAGATTTTTAATCCTTTCTTTACTACGAAAATAGGACAAGGCGGGCAAGGGCTGGGGCTTTATATTGTTTACAATCTTGTTCATGAACGTTTAAACGGTACAATCCAATGTAATTCTTCTTTGGGGAAAGGTACGACGTTTACGATAACATTTCCGAATGGGATTTCACAAAATCAAAGAAAGGATAGTAATAATTAAAATTTATAAAGTTAAAAATACAGGATTGTTGTTGTTATGGAAAAAATGTCTTTTGAGTTTGAAGAAAACGAATATGAAACAAACAGTTGGAAAATTCTTATTGCTGATGATGAATTGGAAGTTCATACAATCACAGCGTTGGTATTAAATAACGTAAAGTTTTTAGGGAAGCCGTTAGAATTTATCAGTGCATATTCCGGAGCGGAAGCTTGCGAAGTTATGAAGAAAAATCCGGATATTGCATTGGTGCTTCTTGATGTTGTAATGGAAACAAACACTTCCGGAATCGAAGTGGTAAGGTTTATAAGAGAAGAATTGAAGAATTTATCGGTTCGTATTGTGTTTAGAACAGGTATGCCGGGACACGCTCCGGAACGTGAAGTTATTGATTTGTATGATATCAACGACTATAAGGAAAAAACAGAATTAACAGCTCAGAAATTGTATACGACAGTTATTGCCGGATTGCGTAATTACAGAGATCTTTTGATTGCCGAACAGAGTAAACAGAAAACCGAAAAAATAATGTTGTATTTTCGTCGTGTTATAGATTCGATGCTTTCCGGTGTAATCGTAATTAATTCAAATTATAAAATAGAACTTTATACTCATAAGGTTTTGGATTCTATATCTGCTGATGTAGAAAAAGACATTACAGGTACTAATATTTTTGAATCGTTGCCGTTTTTTGTCAGTTATAAAAAAGAAATCGATACAATTTTGGAAAAACAATGTTGTTTGGAGAGAATGACGATTTCTACCGGAAAAAATAAGATTATCAATCTGATTTTTTGTCCGTTGAATGAAATAGATAATCGTGTAGCTATAAGAGTAGATGATGTGACGTTGCTTATAGAGAAAGAACGCCAGCTTATGCATTTACAAAAGCTTGAGACGATAGGAATGCTTGCTGCCGGTATAACTCATGATTTTAATAATATTCTCGGCGGCATTTCCGGGACAGTTTCTTTATTGCAATTGGAAGCTCAGGAAAGTAACGATTCTGTTTTTATGAATGCTCAAGATTACAATGAATATCTTGATATGATTTCAAAGTCGGTAACTAAAGCTACAGATTTATCCAGAAAATTGATTTCTTTATCCAAGAATAATATTGCAGAAATGAAATGCATAAATTTAATAGATGTGATTACCGCTACCGTAAATATTTGTAAAGCATCGATTGCCCATTGTGTGAGAATCCAAACTGTTATGAACACGCAAGTCGCTGATATTAACGGAGACAGCAATTCTTTAGAACAGATGTTGTTAAATTTATGTATAAACGCAAGCCATGCAATGACTATTATGCGTTCTGAAGATAAATCGGAATGGGGCGGAACATTAACGATAACTCTTGATTACAATAAGGTCGCACCGAAGGAATTTAATATGATGACCGAAGATTGTTATGTGTTGTCTGTTGCCGATACCGGAGTAGGGATGTCTGAGGAAACCAAAGAGAAGATTTTTAATCCGTTTTTCTCAACTAAAAAGAAAGGCGAAGGAATCGGATTGGGATTGTTGATGGTAAATAATATAATCAGTACTCATAAAGGCTTTTTGAAAATAATTTCTGAGCAGGGAGTAGGTACCGAGTTTAAAATATATTTTCCTGTTTTTATGGATGGCGATAAATGACTCTAGGAGATTTAAATAAGCAGTTAATCGAAATATTAAGTACTTGCCTATTTGTAGAAAGTCCCGTAACAGAAGTTAGATTGATTTTGTCTAAGTTGTTAAAAAAAACTCCGAGTTCGTTTCTTGGTTTGTCTTTGCAAATGGAAATTGATCGGGAAGTTAAAGAAGCAGCTTTTCAATTTGTAAATGAACGTAAGAATGGGCGTTCCGTTGCTTCGATTTTGGGTTTTCGAGATTTTTATGATTTACAATTTGAAGTAGATGATAATGTGTTGATTCCACGTCCGGAAACGGAATTTCTTGTGGAATATGTGCTAAATCTCAATATCGATAAAGAAATTCGTGTATTGGATGTAGGAGCCGGCAGTGGGACTATTTGCGTGACTGTCGCCAAACATCGCCCGAAGTGGAATGTAGAGGCTCTTGAGGTCAGTGAAAAGGCAATTAATATTTTAAAACGCAATGTTGATAGCAATAATGTTAATGTGAATATTATAGAGAAAGATTTTTTTAATTTTGAGCCGGCTCATTCTTATGATTTGATATTGTCCAATCCGCCGTATATTCCTACGGAGGATGTAATGCAGTTATTGGCACGCCATGATGCCGATGATCCGATGTTGGCATTGGACGGCGGAAGTGACGGGCTGATTTTTTATCGAGAGCTGAAAGAATTTGCTGAAAAATTTCTTAATATCGGCGGATTGTTGATTATGGAACACGGTTTTGACCAGAAAAAATCAATGCATGAAATTTTTAATTCCGCCTTGCTTTGTGTAGTACAGACATTGCAGGATTATGCAGGTTTAGACCGTGTTACAATAGTAAAAAAAATAGGTTAGATTACAAAGTTATCTGGTATTTGTGCATCTTTTGGGATGATAACAATTCCGTCTCGTATAAAATAATTTTCACCGTCGAAATATTCTACTTTTGTTTCATTGGTAATAATGCAATTTTTCCCTATTCGTGCGTTTTTATCTATAATTGCATTTTCTATGACGGTATTTTCGCCTATTCCTATATTTGGCTTGTTGATTGATTCATTGTATTTTTTTGTTTTATTATTCTCGTAATAATCGGCTCCCATTAAAATGCTGTTTTTTATTTTTACTCTGGATTGGATAATAGAGCGAATTCCTATGATTGAAGATGAGATTTGTGCATTATTAATTAGTGAACCTTCACATAAAAGAGTTTCATTTATAGTGCTGTTATAAATTTTTGCTGCATGTAAATGTTTATAATATGTGATAAGTGATATCCGATTAAAATTAAAGACGGGGGAGAATTTAGTTAATCCGATGTGTGTTTTCCAGAAGGATTTAATTGTTCCCACATCTTCCCAAAAGCCGTGAAATATATGACCGCAAACTTTATGTTTTTTGATTGCCATTGGGATTATATCGTTCCCGAAATCATCTAAATTGTTATCCAATAGTTCCAGCAGAATGTTTTTATTGAATAAATAAATTCCCATAGATGCCAGATAAGGTTTGTTTATGAATGTTTTTTTTTGAATTACTTCTTAATGCAATACTGCATTTAAAATTATTAAGTATTTCTTTATCTTGCGGCTTTTCTACAAAATCGGAAATTACTTGATTGTCGGCCATTTTTACCAGTCCGAATAAAGAAGTTTTTTTCTCTTTTATCGGAGTAACAGATATTGTGACATCAGCTTTGTTTCGAATATGATTACGAATAAGCTTTTGAAAGTCCATTGAGTATATTTGGTCGCCGGACAGAATTAATACGTATTTTATATTTGGATCATCTTGAATATGACGCAGATTTTTTCGTACGGCGTCGGCTGTTCCTTGATACCAACTTTGATTTTCGGTAGATTGTTCCGCAGCTAAAATATCTACAAAACCGTTATGAAAATCATCAAATCGATATGTGTGGCTTATGTGTCTGTTTAGTGATGCGGAATTGAATTGAGTAAGAATGTAGATTTTGTTTATATGCGAATTTAAGCAATTTCCCACTGAAATATCAATTAATCGATATTTCCCGCATATCGGAACAGCCGGTTTTGAGCGATCTTTTGTCAGCGGGAAAAGTCTTTGACCTCGTCCGCCTCCTAAAATAATGCTTAAAACATTTTTCATTGATTATCCTTTTTACAAAACAGCTTATTTATATTTTGCAAGCTTTATAAGGTAACTATAAGCTTCTGTGATTTGTTGAAATTTTTCTTTGTCATAGTTTTCTCCGGCGTGATCCGGATGATATTGGGCCACAAGTTTGCGGTAAGTCCGTTTTATTTCGTTTAAGCTTGTATCCGGAGAAATACCGAGTATTTTGTAATATACGTAGTCGGTATCAAAGAAATCATTTTGTATATTGATGAATTCTTCTTTGTTTAAATGCAATTTTCCGGCGGTTTCAGAAATTTTTTCTACATTTGTAATTGAAATGTTTAATTCTTGGTTCAGTAATATGAATAATAATCTGATAATCTTTTCTTTTTCGGATTGTGAACAATACATGTTTATTATATTGCAACAATCATTTTTATCTATAAGGTTTCGTTTTTCAGCAAGATATGAGAATTTCTTCTCGATAAGCATGATTTCTGTAAGGTCAAAATGAAATTGTTCGATGAAAAAATCTTTTATGATGTTTAAGTTTGATAATGAAACATCTTTTATTTGCAATATACATAATTTTAATATGCAATTTAATGCATTTTCAGAGCCGGAAGGGTCTTCCAAAAAGTCATTAGTTTGAACATTGCTGATTTCATTTTTATAATCGAATAAAAAATGTCCTATTAAACATACAAGGATTGCACCTGCGGGATTTCCCGTAACGATTATACCGCAAGCCAATCCTAGAAGTTTTCCAAAGAAATGAGTTTTTTGCACTTTTGTACTCTTATTTCTTAAATGATTTTCGTTTAGAATTTACCATTCGATAAAAATCATTAATATTAGTTACTGTAATACTGTTTTGAGCAAGTAATATTCTGTTTTGCTTTTGGAAATGGGATAAAATTTGTGAACATTTTGATTTATCCATTCCGCACCAATTGGCAACATCTTCCGGTGTGATATCAAATTTTATATCGGTAGAGTTGTAAATATCGATACCTTTGTTTTCTGCCAGCATCAGAAAAACATCCATAATTTTAATATCCGGATCTTCCAATGTAAGAATCATCAAGCGACGTTTTTGGTCGTAAATTCTTTTGGCAAAAGCTCTTAACAATTTTATTGCTAATTCCGGTTTGGATTGCATTAAACCGTTAAAATTAGCTTTGTTAAATTCCAAAACTTTTACGTCTTCCAACGCAATCATTGTTGCACTTCTCGGAGCGTCTTCAAGAATCGCCATTTCACCGAAAATTTCTCCCGGAGATAAAATATCTAAAGTTTTTTCTTTATCAGCAGAAATTTTTGTAGCTTTTATTCTGCCTTCAATAAGAAAGAAAAAAGAATTTCCCGGTTCATATTCGCAAAATATGATTTCATCTTTCTTGAAAGTTTTTCCAAATTTACCAAAAAGTCCAATTCCAAAATCTAATGTATTACTGCTCATATTATCCTCTTTTGATTAAAAGGTTACATTTTCAAAGTTTGGTGTAGGGCCGCCACCGTCACCGAAATTTTCATAAGCTTCTTTTACTTCTATAATTCTCTTTTTTGCATGTTCTGCTAACGGATGTGTTCCGTAACACGCCAAGAACCGTTTGTAAACAGTAGAAGCTTTTGTGTATTTTTTTGTTTTATAATAATAATCACCAATCAGGAAAAGCCCGGAAGCAGGATCTGTTTCAGTTTTATTTGTTACAAGTTTTTGCATTTGTTTTCCGGTTCTGCGTAATTGATTGGAAAATGATTTCAACATTTTTAAGATGATGTTGGTATTCTTTGTTATCAATTGTTCAAACTCGTCAGTAGAGAATTCGATGACTTGAGATTTCTGAGAAACTCTGGCATCTTCTTCTCTGGGAAAACGAATCAAACCAGATTTTACACCAAAGAATTCTCCGGTATTGATTGTATCTTGTACTAATGACCCGGTCTCGATATCGGTATACTCTAAAGTTACTTGTCCCTCTTTTACAAGGTATACTGAATTGGATTTGTCTCCGTTAAAATAAATAATCGCATTTGAAGGATAATTAATAATTCTAGATGCCATTTTCGTATCCTTTTTTTAGTTTTATAAAACAATATATTCTTTCGGCTTATTTTGCCCAGAATTAATGTTTATCTGATAATTTTATTTTCTAATGCTTTGTAAATCATTTTTATTTCTTTTGATTTATTCATTGCATAGAAATGGATTCCGTCAATTTCATTATCAAGCAAATCTGAAATTTGATTAATCGCATAATCAATACCGATTTTTTCTATAGCTTCTTTATTATCTTGATTTTTTTCGAGCTCTCTCAATAATTTCTCAGGAATTTTTGCACCGCATAAATTTACCATTCTTTGAACTGATTTAAAATTTAAAATAGGCATAATTCCCGGTTCTATTTTTACACTGATATTTTTTTTGCAACACAATTCTCGATATTTATAAAAATCTTCATTGTTAAAAAATAATTGTGTAATTACGTTTGTTGCACCGTTATCAATTTTGCGTTTGAGATTATCGATATCGGCATCAAGAGATTCTGCATCGGGATGTTTTTCAGGATAACCGGCAGCGGCAATTCCGAAATCTCCGTTTTTATTTATATGTTTAATCAAATCTGAAGCGTAAGCAAAACCACCTATTGTTTGCGTGAAGTTTTCTTGACCTTGAGGAGGGTCGCCGCGTAAAGCGAGAATATTTTCAATATTTTCTTTTTTAAAGCGTTCCAACATGGTGTCTGTATCTTGGATCGTAGCATTAACGCAAGTCAAATGAGCTGCAACTTCTAAGCCCATTTTATTTTTTATTGTAGATGCGATTTCTAATGTTTTGTCTCTGTTGCTTCCGCCGGCTCCGTATGTTACCGAAACGTAATCCGGATTGATATCTTTTAATTCTTCAATTGTTTGATACAAACTGCTGAAATCCATATCATTTTTTGGAGGAAAAACTTCATAAGAAATTATGTGTTTTCCTTTTTTGTTATTGTAAATATCTGAAAATTTCAATTTCTCCCTCACTATTTTTTGGTTTTAATTAAATAAAATTTTAAAAAAGATAACAGTAATTTTATTCATTGTCAAATAGGAGAAAGTCATTTATAGTGGACAGTAAATGTTTGATAAAAAAATAACCGAACATGAAATTCTCGGAGACTGATAATGCCTAATGAAAATATTCCTATGAAAAATGAAGATTTAGAGAGTTTACTTAATATTGCAGTAGATGCAGCTAAGCAAAGTTATTCACCTTATTCTAATTTCAGAGTAGGGGCAGCGGTGATATCGGAAAACAGGAAAATTTTCAGTGGATGCAATATTGAAAATCGGTCATATCCGGCAGGAATTTGTGCTGAAATTACGGCGATTTCCAAACTTATTTCGTCCGGAGAAAAAAAGATTTGTGCGATAGCTGTTGTGGGCTTGGACAGTGATAATTTTCTACCGCCGTGCGGAGTTTGTCGCCAATTTATGACGGAATTCGGTAATGATTTTCCGGTATTAATGGCAAATAAGAAAATGGAATATCAAATTGTTTCGGTTGCACAACTGTTACCTTCTGATTCACTTCATGATTTGAAAAAATATGAAATTAAGTAAGCAGTTTTTTAAAATATCTAAATTATTATATAAATTCGCTAAAAAAATCTGGAATATATTTTTTTGTACCATAAAAGAATTCTTAAAAGATGAGGCAATGATTGTTGCAAACGGTCTTGCATTTAAGACTATATTTTCGCTGATTCCCGTAACGGCAGTTTTTGTTTATGTTTCATCTATTTTTCCCGGATTTTCGGACTATAAAGGAAAGATTGCTAAAATTATAGTGGAATATTTGTTGCCGGATGTTTCTGCGGATATGCTGAAAATAGTGGATTCTTTTATTTCCAATGTAGGAACGATAGGGCTTATAGGTTTTGTAGGGCTGATTTACGTATCATTAAGTTTGTTTCTTACTATTGATAATCAAGTAAATCGTATTTGGCAAGCTCGCGGTAAACATTCATATTTACAGAGAATTTTGATTTATTGGGCATTTTTGAGTTTTCTTCCTTTTTTGTTAGGCGGATATTTTTATTATTCAGGGATTCTCGATTCTTTTTTGTTGCCGCTGTTTCCGCAGTTGAGCAAATTTTATTCAACTATTGTGTCTTTTGTTTTATTAGAATTATTCTTTTTTCTTGTTTATTATGTAATTCCGAATAGCAGAGTTCATTTTTTGAAAGCATCAATAGTAGCAGCATTGTCATCTCTTTTTTGGATTATTTTGCGAGCAATATTTTCTTATTATACAAAAGTTGCTATCGGAAATTGGATGATTTACGGATCTGTTGCTGCTGTAGTTTTTGCATTTGTATGGATTTATTTTAATTGGCTTGTTTTACTTTTTGGCGTAGAACTTATAAAAGTTTGGCAAGATAAACTTTATTTACGGCAACCGATGATTCATAAGTTTTTCCTGTATGATTTAGGAATTACTATTTATATATTAAAAATATTACATAATGATTTTAAGAAAAGTGGTAACGGTGTTTCTCTTGAAGAGTTTTCACATAGACTTAATATTTCAAGAGAAGAACTGATGATGTTATTTCAGTTGATGAAAGAAAAGCAAATAATTATAAATGATTCTGCTAAATTTCAGTGTTTTCATTTATCCCGTGATATTTCATCTATAACACTTGAAGATATTGAGAATATCTTATGGAAGAAAATGAGACTGTTCAGTCGAACTGCGGAAAAAGACGCCGCCGAAATATGCGAAAAAATCAGTAATTATTATTTAAATAGTAACAGTAAAAATATTTCGGTAGAAAATATTCTCAAACAAGAAAACTAATCTTTTGAAGCTGTTATTTCAATTTCAATCTTTGCGTTTTTAGGTAATGCACTCACGGCGATTGTTGTACGTGCCGGCGGAGTTGAGCCTTCAAAAAAATTACCGTAGATTTCATTGCAAATTGCAAAATCATTAATATCGGTCAAATAAATCACAGCACGGACAATATCATCTTTGCAAAAACCGGCTTCTTGTAAGATTGCATTTATATTATTAAGACATTGAGAAGTTTGCTCTTTGATGTTTGGACTTACTAATTCTCCGGTTTGCGGAACTAATGCGATTTGCCCGGATATGTATAGAGTGTTGCCGCTTAGAACGGCTTGATTGTATGGCCCGATAGCTTTCGGTGCGGCTGATGTGCTTATTATCTTTTTCATTAGATACTCCTTTTGTGGATATACTTAACATAAAAGGAAAAAATATTTCAATAAAGATAGTTTTATACTATTAAAAAAAAAAATAAAACCGAAAGGGTAATGTATTTATTTTTTCTTTTAAGGAATTGAAATGTGTAAGAAATTTTTAATTGTAGATGATGATGCCAGTTTTGCATTTTCTTTAATGAACAAAGTTGTTAATTATGATTGCGGAATATCCTTAGCTGAATCTATAGGGCGTGCAAAGATTATGTTAAAAAATAATCATTATGACGTTGTTGTGGCAAATTCACGTGTTCCCGGCGGTTTTAGTTATACTTTAAAGGACGAAATTGGTTCGGATACACAAATTTTATTTATGTCTTCAATGAAAAGCGATTATGAAGAATTAAATAAAATGGGTGAAAATTGTATTAAGAAGAATGAAATATGTCAAAAAATAGAGGCTATTTGTGGTTAAACCTAAATTAATTCTTTTAATAATTTGTTTTTTTATAGTTTCAATGTTTACCTTTGCAGAGGAACTTCCTAACGGATATAAAAAATATTCATTCGGTATGAGTATGGACGAAGTAAAAGATGCAATAAAAGAAGACAGTTTACTTAAAAATGTTCGAGAAGAAGTTTTGTCTGTAAGAATTCAACCGGATAAGCAGATTCTCACAGTTTATGGAGATCGCAGAAACGGCGGATATGTAGAAAAAGCATATTTCCAATTTAATGAAGATAAACTGTTTTATATCTATTTGCAATTGAGCGAAAAGAAAGTCGGTTATTATTCTTTGTTAAAAAGTATGACTGATAAATATGGAAATGCTACAAACTTGGAACCTAAAAAAGCAAGTTGGGAAAATGATTCGGTACGTATTCAAATAGAAAAGCCGTGTGTATTAAAATATACAGATATAAAAACTTGGGATTCGTTGTCTTCTACTGAAGCAGAAATGGAAGCCAGAAAAGTAGAAAAAATAGAACGAGAAAAGTTTTTGGAAGATTTATAATTTTTTATACGCATATAAATTTTTATTCAGGTAAATTGATGTATTAATCAATAAAATATCAAAGAACTTAGTTCTGTATCAAAACAGTACTGAGTTCTTTATTTTTTTCACTAAATAAAGATTTATGCTTTATAACAACGTCATTTTAAGTCAAAAAATAAACTTTTCCATTGATAACAAAGTAAGAATATTAAGTGAAATGTACAAAGCAAACCGGATTAAGTTAATTTAACTTTCGGAAATAAGTTTATTATATGTAGTTTCTACTTTCTTCCAGCAAGCATCGCTGAATGATGCACTGTCTGGGTAATCTGCCGGTAAAATAGGTTCAGTATATTCAAGAGTAACTTTTTTGAATCCTCTGATGAACATTTTACCTTTAGGAAGAACGTTTATAGTTCCGCTAATTGCCGCAGGAACTACCGGAACGTTCATTTTGTAAGCAAGTTTGATTAATGCCAGATTAGGGGCTTGCAACTCTCCGTTTGTGCTTCGGGTTCCTTCCGGGAAAAAACAGAGTGATTGTATTCTCTTATCATTACTGAAAAACTCACGAACTTCTTTTATGATTCCTAATCTGTCTTTTGTATTATTACGTTGTAAATAAATCGGTCCGTTATAAACAATCATTGTACCTAAAAACGGAATTTTCTTTACTTCTTCTTTTGCTATGGGAACGGCTCCGGTTGTATTTATAAAAGTCGTAATATCAAGCCAAGATTGATGATTACAGATGTATATTGTTCTTCGTTTTTTATCAATAAACTCTTTGCCTTTAATTTTTAAATTAATATGGCATAAAAGATTATTAATAATAAAAGACCAAGGTTTAAAGATTAACTTTGAAGCAATTGGGAAACGAGATGTTTTTTTTATGAACAACAACCAAAAGAAAAGCGGAACTGAACATATTGTCATGATGATCAGGGCTAAATAAGTAATGATATTCAATAAAAAATTAATAAAAGGCATTTTAGGACTCCTTATCACCTATGTTTTTTTATTCCGACTTTTTTTATAAATCATAAATGTTGTTCCTAAAATAGGAACAACATTTTTTTGTTTAATAATAAAATTATTCAGCTTTTATAAGTTCAACTTCAAATACCAGAGTTGCTTTCGGAGGAATCGGACCGTAACCGCGTTCTCCGTATGCTAAATAATAAGGAAGAACAATAACTCTTTTTTCTCCCTCTTTCATTTCAAGAAGAGCTTCATCCCAACCCGGAATTACTCTTCCTACACCGATATTAACATTAAAAGGTTCGTTTCTGTCATAAGAACTGTCGAATTTACTACCGTCAAGGAAATATCCGGCATAATGAGCTGTTATTATTTTACCTTTTGTAGGTTGTTTACCGGTACCCTCTTTAAGAACATAATATTCCATTCCTGATGGAGCTTTTTTCATTTCAAGTCCATCACAGCCGAGATTTTTCAAAAGGTTAGCTTTTTTTACTTCATTTTCAGCTTCTCTTTTTTCTAAAATTTCTTTTTGTTTACCGAATGCAGCTAACGCATCAAAAGTTTTTGCGTCATCACCTTTTCTTACAATTTCAATGTTTTTGATAAAAACTTCTTTGAACGGACGATCATTTTGGTCAACTTTAACTTTACCTATTTCACGAACAACTTCCATTCCGTCGATAACTTTTCCGAATACTGCATGACGACCGTCAAGATGAGGTGTAGGAACTAAAGTGATGAAAAACTGGCTTCCGTTAGTATCAGGACCGGCATTTGCCATTGAAAGAATACCTTCGCTGTCATGTTTCAATGAAGAATCAAATTCATCAATAAAAGAATATCCCGGACTGCCGTAACCTGTACCTAAAATATCGCCGCCTTGAATCATAAAACCATCGATGATTCTATGAAAAATCAATCCGTCGTAATATCTTTTTTTTATTTTGTCACCGGTCTTAGGTTCTGTAAATTCCATATTACCTTCAACTAATGCTACAAAGTTTCCTACGGTAACAGGAACTTTGTCATAAAATAATTGGCAAGTAAAACTTCCCATGTTTGTATTAAATACTGCAAACATTCCGTTCTCCTTTATATTTGGTGCTTTTTTACATGATGCAATACTAAGTATTGCCAAAAAAAACAAGACTATTTTTGTGATTTTTTTCATAATTCTTCCTTTATTAATAGTGATTTGTTTAATTTAAAAATAAAAATGAATATTTAAAACATTAAAAATGTTTTGCGATTATATCGATAGATAATATCCTTGTCAATTGTGACTTTTATTTTCTTGATTTTATGTAACGAAAATAATTGAGTGTTGAGATTTATCATCTCTTGTGTTACAAGAGTTTGCGAATGAGAGGTAGAGTAATATGGTTATTAATCGCTTTGTATTGTTTAGTTTTCTTTTGTTTTTTACAATGACTCACGCTTTCGGTGCAAAACTTGATTTTAAGAAAAATCGTGTTGCCAAAGTGGCTAACAGAGTTTTTTTGAAAAGTGAGGTAGAAGAGGCAATGCGACAATCTAAGGTTTCGTATGAGCAGGCACTTGAAGATCTTATTAACTTTGAAGTTTTGTATCAAGCTGCAAAAATCAGAATACCGTTGCCGGATGAAAGAGCTGTATTGGAAGCAATCAGAGAGGAAAAACAATATTATGCACTTCATTTTCGTCGTGAGGTAGAAAGTATTTCAGATCAAGAATTTCTTAATTCGATAGGTTTTAAAAATCGTTCAATGCGAGAATACCGAGACTATACGATAAAGAGAATGATGGTAGAACAATATTTGAATGTTTTGTATTCTGAAGTTGAATTAAAAAATAATACTATAAGTCAAAGTGAGATTGATAATTTTATAAAGGATAATCCCAGACTTTTTAAGAAATCCGAAACTTATAATTTGATGTTAATCTATTTTTCTTTCTTTTCTAAAGAAGGTCGCCAACTTACTAAGGATGAAATTTCTGCAAAATGTAAACTGGCAGAGGAATGTTTGGGACGGTTAAAAGGCGGTGCGGATTTCAGTAAAATGGCACAAAAATATTCTGAAGATTTGTATTCATTAAGACAAAATCCAGTAGGATATTACGGCAAAGTAGAAAGTGATGATGAATATACTAAAAAACGTTTTTCTCCGGAAATCATAACGACTCTTTCTACGGCTGAAGTAGGATTAGTACCGAAACTTTTTGCTACCCGAGACGGAGTTTTTATTTTTTACTTGATAGAAAGAGAACCGGAAAAAGAAATTACCGGCGAAGATGCTTATGCTATTGCAATGGACGAAGTTAAGAAGAAAAATATAAAAGATGCAAAAAAAGAAGTTGAAAGAAAAACTTTGGAAGAATATAAAAAGTATTTTGATGTTATAATTTTTTAATGTTGAATAATAAAAGAGGTTAATATTTATGAAAATAGCGGCAATTTTAGCAGAAGGATTTGAAGAAACAGAATTTATTGCAGTTGTTGATTTATTACGCAGAGCAAAACAGGACGTTTGTGTTGTTTCATTAACAGAACAACTTACGGTAGCCGGTTCGCATAATTTTAAAATTGTAGCCGATGTGATGTGGGCTGATGTAGATTTTGATGATATAGATTGTATTTTTTTATCGGGCGGAATGCCGGGTGTTACCAATTTACAAGCCAGCAGCGATGTTGTCGAAATGGTGCGTAAGTTTGTACAATCAAATAAGTTTGTTGTTGCAATTTGTGCGGCTCCGTTAGTTTTAAATGATGCCGGCGTTTTGGAAAATAAAAAATTTACTTGTTATCCGGCTACGGCTGCATCAATAAAAAACGGTACATATAGTGAAGAATCTGTTGTAATTGACGGAAAAATTATAACCAGTCGAGGTGTAGGAACAGCTTTAGATTTGGGATTATCAATGGTTTCTGTTTTTTGCAGCAAAGAAAGTGCAGAAGAGTTAAGAAAGGCTGTAGTTTATGGCGTATAAAAGAGAAAAATCTTCCTTTGTTTTAGAACAGATAAAATTTAAAGAACCCCTCATGTATCGTGTAATTATGCATAATGATGATTATACAACGATGGATTTTGTGGTTTCCGTATTGATTAATATTTTTCATAAATCTCACGATGAAGCAGTTTTTTTGATGGCAGAAGTCCACAATAAAGGACAAGCAAATGTTGGAGTGTACACATTAGATATAGCTGAAAGTAAAGTCAGAGAAGTCAGAGTAATGGCAAGTGAATATCATTTTCCATTGTTGTGTACTATAGAAGAGGATAATTAAGGTATAAAAATGAGAGAATTTAATGAGGAAGTTCAAGATGTTTTAGATTCTGCTATTACGATTGCAATACAGAATCAGCATGAATATGTAACACCGGAACATCTTCTTTCGGCTATTTTATTGGAACCGAGATCTTTTAAATGGCTGTCGGCTGTAGGAGCAGATATAGCTCAATTAAAAAAGGATTTAGACGCTTTTTTCAAAGATAAAATGGAAAAAGTTTCGGGGATTGAAGAACCGGTTTTTAGTTTACTTTTAGTGGAGCTTTTAACTTTGGCAGAACAGCATTGTTTAAGTTCTGATAAAAAAGTTATTCAATTAGATCATGTTTTAGTTTCTTTCTTTTATTTAGATGAAAAATCATCATTTGCATTGTATTTCTTAAGGAAAGCCGGGGTAGAAGAATTTACCCTTGTTCAACAAGTCGCACATGATTCAAATTTCTTTAAATCCGGTGAAAATTTCGGAAATGATTTTCAAATAGATGAAGACGGTATGTATTCAGAAGACTTTGCAGTTCCTATGGAAGAATTTTGTCAAGAATTGCAAGTATCGGAAGATCCCGTAATCGGACGAGAAAAAGAATTGGAACGAATATTTCATGTTTTATGTCGCCGGACAAAAAATAATTTATTGCTTGTAGGTGATGCCGGAGTAGGTAAGACTGCTTTGGGACGAGCTATGGCAAATCGTTTGGCAGCCGGTAAAGTACCGGAATGTTTAAAAGATTTTAAGATATATTCATTAAATATCGGCGGCTTGATTGCCGGGGCAAAGTTTCGCGGAGAATTTGAAGAACGAATAAAATTAGTAATTGATTTTCTTGATAAGAAAGGTAACTGTATTTTGTTTATTGATGAAATTCATTCAATAATGGATTTGGGCGGTGGCAGAGACGGTTCTTTGGGAGCGTCGGAAATGTTGAAACCGGTACTTACCGGCGGTCGTATTCGTTGTATAGGAACTACAACTTACGAAGAATTTAAGAATTGTATTGAAAAAGATTCTGCATTTTTAAGACGTTTTCAAAAAGTTGATATTTCAGAGCCGACTCCGGAAGAATGTCTAAATATATTGAAACAAATAAAAGCAAACTTTGAAGAGTATCATCATGTTCATTATACGGATTCAGCATTAAAAAGAGCTATAGATTTATCAATAAAATATATAAATGAACGAAAATTACCGGATAAAGCAATTGACATTATTGATGAAGCCGGAGCGTTGTGTCAGTTAAAATGCGGTTCATTTTATAAAAAAGGAAATGTTGAAACCGGCAATCAAAAAAATACAAAGATTGATGTAACAACAATAGAAAAGGTTGTTTCAAAAATTACGGGGATTTCTCTTGATAATGTTGTATTAAGCCAAAATGATAAATTAATACAGCTGGCAACACATTTAAAAACTTGTATTTTCGGACAAGATGAAGCTGCAGATTTGTTGGCGACTGTTGTAAAACGTGCAAAAGTCGGCTTTTCTAATGAAGAAAAGCCTATTGCGTCTTTATTATTTGTAGGCCCTACCGGAGTCGGAAAAACAGAATTGACAAAACAACTTGCAAAATTTCTTGAAATTCCGTTGTTGCGGTTTGATATGAGTGAATATCAAGAAAAATATACTGTATCAAAATTACTCGGAGCTTCTGCCGGATACGTAGGATATGAAAACGGCGGTTTGTTGACAGAAGCTGTTCGCAGACATCCGGAATCGGTAGTTTTACTTGATGAAATAGAAAAAGCTCATCCGGATATTTTCAGTACATTATTGCAAATAATGGATTATGCGACATTGACTGATAATCAAGGACGTAAGGCAGATTTCAGAAATGTAATTTTCATTATGACATCAAATGCCGGAGCCCATGATGCAAGTTCGGTTATCGGATTGGGGACGACTAAAGGACGTTCCAGAACAGCATCTATGATGACGGCGGTGAAAAATACTTTTACTCCGGAGTTTAGAAATCGTCTTGATGCGGTTGTCCCTTTTAATTACTTGGGAAAAGAGCAAATTAACAAAATTATTAATCAGCAAATTGATGAACTTAAAAAGTTCTTAGATAAAAAAGGAATCAAGATAGAAATTACTCAAGCTTGTTGTGATTTGATTGCCAATAAAGGTTTTTCGGAAGAATTCGGAGCCAGAGAGATTGCCAGAGTTATCGAAAATGAAATAAAAGATAAATTGATTGATATTGTACTTTTTAGAAAAGAACAAAATGTTAAAAGTATTTTTTGTGATGTGGGAGATAATTCAGAAATCCAAATTAACGTATCATCGGGTGAAGAGAGATAACAATGTCATATTTTTTGTTTAACGGACGATATTTTATTACCGAAAATGGAAATTACAACTTTCCGGAACCTTTAGAAGCACTTGGTGATATTGTTGCTATCGGAGGAAAAATTACGCCGGAACGACTTCTGGTTGCTTACCAAAACGGAATTTTCCCTTGGTATGACGAATCAATGCCTGTTTTGTGGCAATCACCGGTAGAAAGATTTGTTTTGCCGTTGGAAAAATTGCACATCGGCAAAAGTATGCGAAAATGGATGAAACACAGTCCGTATAGAATTACGGCTGATACATGTTTTAAAGGAGTGATAAAAAGCTGCAGAATAATAAAACGAGAAGGACAATACGGCACTTGGATTACACCGGCTGTTATAGACGGATATTGTAAACTCTTTGAAATGGGATATGCTCACTCGGTAGAGTGCTGGCTGGAAGAAAAATTAGTCGGAGGCTTGTACGGTGTGTCACTGGGAAATTACTTCTTCGGAGAATCAATGTTTTCTCGTGCTGACAACGCCTCCAAAACGGCGTTTATAACACTGACAGAAAAAATGCCGGCGTTAGGTTTGGATATGATAGATTGCCAAGCTTATACAGAAAATATGGCACGCTATGGTGCTGAAAATGTAAGCCGGGAAGATTTTATCAATAAATTACGCAGTGATTTGACAAAACACGAAACTAACAAAGGAAAATGGACTGATTATTTTCAATAGTCGTCAGCTTCGTTATCTTTTCCGAGTAAACCTTCAAGTTCTTCCGGAGTCAATTCGTATGTCTTTGTTTCCAGATTATCTTCCGTATTTTCTGTATCGTTTTCCGGTGTAGAAATATCAGGGGATTTTGGAACAAACAGAAGAATAAAAGCACAATTAAAAAATAAAATAATAGAAGCTGTCACTAATATTGGAATAAAAATATATCGCATACACACTTGTATTGAAAATGGTTTTATCCATGCAATATATTCGTCTTTATCTTTTTGTATTTTGTATACATTCAGTGAATTGGAAGAAAGACGTGAAGTAAAATCACTTTTTTTATAAAAATTAGTATCGTAGAGAATCGGAGTAAAAGTTTTATCATCAATATTTTTATGCCATATAACTCTTATGATTCCGTCCGGAATTGTTTTTATATTGTCATCATCTTGCCATAGTTTATTATTAACAACGTTATCAAATAATTGCTTTTCATAATCTTTTGACAATGAAGAAAATTTAAGTGCAATAATTTCCGCAGAAATAATAACAAGTAAGATGTCAATTATAAGGAATATAGTAAGTAAAAAGTTCTTTTTAACAGCCATTGTACTACCTTTAAACTTAAATGGGTAATATTATTATCGTATTCTGATTTAATAATTTAATGAAACTTATCATATTTAAAATAAAAAAAGAGTGGTTAGAAATAACCACTCTTATAGACTCAAATTAATAAATCAATTGCTAATTTTATTCCGGTCTTTTGTTAAATGGTTTGTCGTGAGCTTCATTTACTCTCAAAGCTCTTCCATCCAAATCTTTTCCGTTAAGTGCATTAATTGCATTTTGAGCTGCTTCTTCTGTTTCCATCTCAATAAAAGCAAATCCTTTTGGGCGACCGGTTACATGATCTGTAATAATTTTTACAGAAGTAACAGCTCCGAATTCGCCGAAAGTAGCTTCTAAAGTTTCTTGCGTAGTGTTGTAGTTCATATTGCCTACATAGATTTTTTTTCCCATGGGTTTTCCCTTCTCTTAAAAAAATAATTAGAATAAAAAGAAAAAGTTTATGCTTTTCCTTATTAGTAAGATGCCTATCAACGATAAGCAGCTCAAGGTTAGATTTATTTGAGTTGTATTTTATAATTGGACAAAAGTCCCAGTCATATTAGCAATTACAAATATGTATTCTACATGTACTATTGAATACAAAATATTTTCTCAACGATGGATATAACAAAGAGCGAAAGTATTATATTTTGAGAAATAAATAATGTCAAATGCTTTTTAAAAGATGAAAAATGCGAGAAAATATTTGAAAAAATGCGATAAATGGGGAGAATCAAGCAAGGTTTAATTAAAGTATATCAATCTGAATCATATCCAGTTAAACTATTTTTCACCATGCATGTTTTTGAGTTTCGACGAGGCTATCGATGTCGGCAAACGCGTTTTCTAGAGCTTCTTGATGATATTCCCAGTAGCCGTTTTCTATAATGCTTTTTACAACGGCTTTGTTGTAGTAGAATTGAAAAGCTAACAAAAATACTTAGTTAAAATTGTCGACAGTCTTTTTAAGTCACTTTCTTTCAGTTGGGAAGAATTAATTTCTTTTGCAATACACTCTCGCGTTTTGTTTTTGACGATTTTATTTTCTGAAAGAATTTGAAGCATCATATCTTGCCAATTTAATAACCATGTGACATCAAATTTCTCAAAATCAAACTTTTCGAATTTATAAAACAAATCAAACATTGGACTAAGATTTAAAAAGGTAGAGAAATCTTTCCTCTTTAATGAACCGACTCTACAAAAATAGCCTACAAGATTTAATGCTTCAAAATGATCATGCTTAGGATGTGTTTTAATTGGTGATTCTTTTTTCGAGAGTTCAATTTCATTTTTCAAATACTTTTTCAATGCTCTCAATGTTTTTTTATCAATTTTTATATCGTGATTTACCAAGAATAAAAAGTCATTAAAAGAAAACTCATTATCCATTCCGTCACATATCCACTTTACAATACTTTTTTGTTGAGAAGTCGGAAGATAGGAATAATAATGCCACTTAATCTGCTCCTTAAATTGAGTGTAGGAATTCTTAATAATTTTAGTAATGCGATATGCTAGTTTTCGAGACTTGAAAGAATCATCGATATTGATATAATGTATCAAATTTGGGTAATTCAGGTTTGAATGTTTAGATAGCAAATCGAAGTTTTTGTTATTGGCTATTGCATCTATATGATTATCAATATAATAGATTAGCTTATCTTCAATAATAGATGCAGTTGTTTCACTATACTTTTTTCTTTCCAGAATCTGCGATTCTAAAAAGAATATCTTATCGTCAATACAAATTTCACGAAATTCATATTTGAAAATAAACGAGCAAATAAAATCTACAAGTTCCTGCGAAATGTCCATATACCACAGTAGATTCAAACATTTTTTGATTTTATTTTGGATAGATATAATTTCTATCCTTTTATTTGTTTTTAGTACTGTATCATAGTAGGAACAAAGGTTGCACACAGAGGTCTCTATTATTTCAATATTTTTGAAATCTAATGTTTTTATTGAATGCTTGTGAAACAATCTATTTAATTGTTTCGTATCGAAATACTCAATAAAACAATAAAAATAAATATTGTCAAAATAAATCTCGTTTGATGCATTACCGAAGAAATCATCATCAATTGTTTTCTTGTTTTGTACAGAGTATTTATATACCAATGTTGACATCAAATTTTGTATGGCTGTTCTAAACTCTGTAAACTCTTCCATGTACAATCCATTCCTTAAGAAAAAATGTAAATTTTGATTTATTCTTGAAATAACCTTATCGGCACTTGTAACACCCCACTCTTGTGTGTTGGAATCAATAGCATCTTGTAATTTCATTCCATCTAGGAAGGAATAGTATGAGTTTTCATATAATATATTAAAAGAGGTAATTTTCTTGAAGCACTGGTACTTATTTTGAAATTCAATCGGCAACCTTTCGAACATATGTTTAACTTGCTCAGAACTAATAACACCGCCTTTTAGTCCATCAAAGTCAAATGTGTTGTGATACATCAAGTTATTGTTTACGCTTTTCATAGCTTGATAAACTACATAGCGATTTGCCTGTGCCAAAAAATGCCAAAGATAATCATTTGCAATATACGCCTCTGTAGCAACACTTACAAACAATTCATAAGATTCCGTGTAACGAGATAATTTTGCTAAATAATATGCTTTTTGATAATTATCATAGTAATTGTCGTATTCTTTAAAAACATACTCTTGCATTTTAATATAGTCAAATTGCATACAACACGGATTACCAAAAACAAAATTGTCATCAGAAATAGTCTGCAGCTTATGATCAATACAGAGAATCCCTTTGATTTGTGCCTTTGAAAGCACTGAGATAATAGTTTGGTATTTTTGTAATGTATCAATATTTAGTTTATTCCTTTCATTTTCATCCATATCGTTTATAGCAACAAAATATTTAAACAACATGTTTTCACCAATAGATATATTGATTAAACCACGACTGTCGATAATAACATTATTATGAAGTTTTTCTTGAATATCTTGTATTCGTAGAGCTTCCATTTTATCTAATGGTACCAATAAATCATATAGTACTTGAAAAGTTTCTTTTTCATCTTTCCCTTTAACTGAAAACTTTGAAAAATTATTTATAGCGTTCAGCACACTCTTGTATCTATTAATGAAAGAGGTAGATTCGTTATCAGTACAGTGTCGATAGTCTACAACACGTAATCCTTTAGACTCATGATATTGTAGTTCATCTTTTGAAAGTTTCGCATCATCTGTATATATGAATATGGGTTTGTTAAATTTTTCCTTTAGAAGCGTTTTTGTCCAATTCAAAATCAGTTTGATATTGTAGTCATTAAGCCCATATCCAATAAATACCACTGTATTTGTTGCAAAAATCGACTTCAAAAGAGTTTCGACTAACTTGAATTTTTCGCTATAGTTAAGATAGTCCTCTTCTTTCAAAACAATATTTTTGTGTTTCAAGTCTCCATGAAGCTTTAAAATAAACCTATTTCCGTTAATTTCGGAAACTTCATTATCACAAGCAACTACTTTAAAACTTTGGCAGTTTTCTGCAGCTGCTGTTTCAAGTAAAACGTCAAAGTTTGTCGTAATAAATGCACGCGGATTCAAGTCAAGTAACATTTTATGAATTGCGTTGGGAACAAGCTTTTTACTCCTAAAACAGTTACTTATAAAATCGTAATACTGATTGTCGTCTTGATTTATTGAGTAATAATACATCTGAGGTATGCTCAAATACTCTTCATTACTGTAAGACGTTTTTTTAATTCGCCCAAGGCTTTCAGAAAATGCATCTATCAATTCCGACCATTTTGGTGCATTGGAAAGCTTTGATATACCTGCACCAACAAAAAACGTTAAAGATTCTGTTTGTGAGGCATCGATAATTCTCTTAAATATATCTTGATACATAATAGCCTCTCTTATTTTGTTAATTTCTGATACATCTTTATAAGTTCGACAACATAGACAAATTTGGTGTTAATTTTGTGATATTTGATAGCCTTTTTTAATCAACATAGCAAAACCTTTTACTTTTAAGAAATTCTCCGCATTTAGATATGCTTCTTGATATGAGTTTGGTAGAGTTGTATTTACTGCGTTCTACAAGGTAGTTTCAAATGAATATTTTGCTGTTAAATTACTTATATGTTGGTGCATTAAATCAAATTGTTGTGTTGAATAGTAATAACGAAGTTTTTGAATGTCGTGAATTAAATCTACTATGTCTTTATGTTCTTTATATTGATGAAAAATCTCTAAATAATCATTCATATCATTTACTCCTAAAAACACTTGCACATTTATAAATGCAAGAATCTATTCATTTTTTGAATCATTAAATTCTTCCCAAGTTCTAAACCCTATAGGATGTTTTGGTTCTTCTGGCTTTAATTTAGGAAGTTTTATTAAGAGAATATTTATTTGAGAAACATGCTGTATAAGTTCTACTTCATTATGAGTTTCTGTATCAATACCATAAAAATGAATTAAAGATGGGTTCCAATACCCAATATTTGTGATATAAAACGTAATCTTTTGTCCAAAATTACAAAGTTGCAAACCAACCTCACTATCCTTGTCTATAGATAAATTAAAATCGTTAATCATTGACACTAATCGCTGTTGAAATGCATCAGCCAGATTATGATCTTTGGATATATTAGCCGTAACCGTAGCTAAATTCACTCCTAATTTATTAAAATCCATAGTATATTCCTCCTTAATGTTTACATATTAATAACCAAAACTACACACCCTGCTCTTTCAACCAAGCGATTGCAGTTTCTTCGTCTGTTTCTATTGCCATTTCCACCGCCTTTACAGCAATATCTAGCAACTCCTTAGATTTTTTTCTTAATCTAAATGATTCTTGGACTTTCTCAGCAATTTGATCTTGAATGCCTTTATCAAGCTCTGGTAATGGCGTTTTTTCCAATTCATCTTTAGAAATAGCAGTTAAAATTGTACCTGAACAACGTTTTTTTAATAATTCTTGTATTGGCTCTGATTTAAATAAAACCAATAAGGTTTCTGGATTGTATTTTTCAGAATCAAGAACAAAAAAGCCTGTAGAACATATCGCATTATTAAATTGTTCTGTGATTAAAGCACAACTTTGTAAAGAACCTTCAATAGAAGAAATTATTATTTGTCCTGTTTTTACTAAACGTCTTGCTCTACTAGGAAGTTCTTTTCCAATGATACTAGAAGGAGTTGCAATTCCTCCCATTAAATCAACATTTGCTAACTCAATGTATTGATAAATAATATCATCATTCGGATTAAAATTCTTATCATAAATTTTACATGAATTATAAACTGTACTATTACTAGCAATTTGATTTTCTATTTGCTCATATTTAGGTTGATAATATTCTGCATCTAACCGACCTGAAATGTTAAAAGATTCTGAAAGTGACTTTATCGAAACAATATCATTTGAAATTTGTTTAATACATAAGCTTTCTTCCAGTATTTTTTCAGCTAATTTATAATCAGCTTTAGAACATTGTTGAAAATCATAAGCCCTATTAAACTTATCAGTAATTTTCAAACAAAAATCGTGAGAGAAACAAGGAATTTTTATATCTTTCAATTTTGCAGGACTAAAATTAGTTTGATTTCCCTTCATTGAATTCTTATCAATTTCAATTCTTCCGTATTTGCTTTGCAAATATGCAACAAAATACTCTGGTGTTATTTCATCACTCACATTCACTCTAAACAAATAAGAAGCAAATGCATAATCAAAATCTTCCATTATTACTGCAGCACGACCTACAAAATCAGGATTTCCGTTTGTTCTGCAAATAAGGACATCTCCTTTATGCAATTTCAAGTCTTCGTATTGTTGTTGAGAAATAATATTACAATACTTAGCAGGTTCTTTGATAAAATATGATTCAAATTCATTCAAACGTAAAATCGGATACCCTTTCTTTTCTTCATTCAAAAATTCAGAAGTGCCATATTGTACTCGTGTCAAATATTTTTCAGCTAGAACAATATTATCCCCTTGAAGATTTTCTGCTGTAAAGAAATCTGCTTCCAATCTGAAATAATTTGTTGATTGGAGTACTTCCGAAAATTTACATTCTTTTATTTCCAGCCCGTCTATCAAAGCCTTATACTTTTCTTCGTTAAAAAGTTCTGTAGACGGGCTTAGTGAAAAAAACTTAATCCTTCTTTTTTGGCAAACTCTGCAAAGGCTTCTGCAATTCCGTCTCCTGTGATATTTTCATGATTATATAAATCATGCTCCACAACTAAATGTCCATGACTATCAAGAGTGTTGCTTCCGTCTGGTAGTTTTACATATATTTTATCACCACTATTGTCTTTTCCTTTTTTTTGTTGAGTAGCAAAGAAAATTGGATAATCTTCTTTTTTAGGACAAAGTTCATCATCCCATTTTTGAACAAACAAAACACTTGTTTTTGTTCCAGTATGAGGTTTAAAAGTGTTTCCATGCAAACCAACAACAGCAAGAATTCTACAACGTTCTGCAATAAAATCACGAATATATTTATCACTTGAATTATTGAATCGACCTTGTGGCAAAACTATTGCCATTCTTCCACCAGGTTTTAAGAAATCAAGATTGCGTTCAATAAACAAAATATCACGACCAACCTTATTTTGCATTTTTCCTTGAGAGTTTTTCCCAAGTTCATATTTTCCAAGGATTCTTGTTTCCTTTACATCCCCTGCAAACGGTGGATTTGCCATTATTATATCAAAATTAAATTCTTTATTTTGTTTTTCTTCTCTGCGTAAGTCTATTAATCTGTCAAAGCCTTCATAATATGTTCTTCTCCAATCTTCCTGACTTGTAGTTTCATCCCAGCGGTCATAATCAAGAGTATTCAAATGCAAAACATTTGTATGACCATCCCCTGCAATTAAGTTTAATGTACGAGCAACGCGAACAGCTTTTTCATCAAAATCAATTCCAAAGACATTATCTTTTACATACTCTGTAAACTCATAAGGTTTCTGGTCTAAAGAGAACAAGTCGCTGACTTTTAAATTTCTATCCTTAGCCATTTGTCGCCATACATGAAAAATTGTATGAACAGGAAAACCACTACTACCACAAGCAGTATCAATCATTGTTTCGTTTTCTTTTGGATTCATCATTTTTACACACATTTCTATAACATAACGAGGTGTAAAAAATTGTCCTTTTTCGCCTTTACTTGATTTGTTCATTAAATATTCAAAGGCATCATCAACTACTTCAAGATTACTGTTAAAAAGTTTTACATTTTGTAAAGACGCAACACAAATTGAAAGATGAGAAGGAGAAAGTGCTATTTTAGATTTCTCTTCAAAAACACCTTTCCATTTTTTATTTGCTTTATCAAATAACTCTTGAATAGCTTCTTTTAGTTTAAATTCTGTTCTACCTGCATTTGTAAATTCCAAATATCTAGAAGGAGTTTGACCACTTAACCATTCATCATAAAGCTTTGTAAAAATGAGTTTAAAACATTCTTCAAAAACATCCACACCAGCATTTGCAAGAACTTCGTCCTCTAGGTCTTTAATTTTATCTTTTAAGGAGATTTTATCTTTTTGCAATACATCATTAGCTTTTAAATCTTCAATAGTCCATCTTTCAGAAATAACATCCATTAAAGTTTGAAATGCTTTTGGAATATCTCGGATATCTTCAAAATAGTTTGGATCTTTACGATTATAGTATGCAATCTGTTCCCCATTAGTCCAAACAGCAATAGGAGCACCTGTACTATTACAGTAACTTTTTAACTGTTCCTTTCCATCTTTTAATTTTGGCTTTTTAACTTCAACTATTACATAAGGAACAAAGCTTTTATCTTCATCCATAATTACAATATCAGCACGTTTTACTTCTCGCCCAAAATATACTGGATATTCCAACTGCATTCGTGAAATAGGATAACCATATTCATTGATAAGTTTGTCTAAAAATAGTTGTCTGATTACTTCTTCTGGTTTTAGTTGTATTTCTTTTTGTCTAACAAGACATTTTACAAAACAAACCTTTTTGCCGTTCTTGCCTTCTTTTTCAACAATATTTGCATTTAATCGTTCAATTGCTTCTGTTGAAAACTGTTCTGTTTTATATGATGAATCTTTTAAAATATCGTAAATTGTCATAAGTCTTTGCTCCACTATTTCTATCTAATCTTTTCTTGAACGAGCCCAATTACAAAATCTATGGGTTAATCGGGCATTTTCAGCAATAGTCTTTCCACCTTTCCAATATTGTTCAATATGGTCTACGGCAGAATCATCGATTGATAGAATTTGTTGATTACATATTGCACAAGTTGGATTAGCCTCAAACAAACTTTTTTTTATTGAATAGGAAAAAATTCTCGGTTCATGAGAATTTATACCTACAATATCTTGCACCATTTGTCTAAATTTATCAAATCTAGTTATAACAGCAGCTTGAGAAGATGTTGACATTTCTATAGATTCTATAAACTGTTCATCATTAACCATTAAATCAATTAATCCTTCTCGAATACAATCTATTTTTGGATAAATAATATTAGAATCATAATTACATAAAACACCTAAAGTAACATCATATAAAGAATAGTTAAATTTTTTCAGTTCCCAATAACCATCTTTGGAAGAATTTGAACCTTTGTAATATCGCTTAAAAGCATTTTTATCAAACATTGAACGAACAATTCTTAGTCCATTCTTAAATTTCTCTCGTAATTCTTTTGCATCAGAATCTGAAATATTTCTATACTTTTCCATATCTTCATTTAGAAACTTTTTCATAGATGGAGAATATTTTAAATATGTAGAATGATAAAATGCACTAAATCTCAAAACCATTTCAACATCTTTCATTCGCTTATCTGGTGTAGCTTTTCCAATCAAATATTTAAAATCCTCATATTCTGACATTTCTTTTAATAAATCATTATAAGCACCACGATATATACAATTTCTAAGTTCCTGTTCATTCAATGCAACAGAACCAGTATTTAGTCTTTTAAAAATTTCAAATTTAAGATGACTACCACTTTTCTTTAAAAATGTAATTGTTCTTACTGTAAACTCTGAAATTTTATCTTGTAATGAATTATCTAATTCTTTAAATGTTCTTTTATTTAATTCCTTAAATACTTCCAATCCCTTTAATTTGAATTCCGTACCATCTGGAAAAGCTCCTGTAATAAATGAATAGAAAGAAGTTAATCTTTGTTGACCATCAATTACATATGTTTTCCCATCCACTTCTTCAGATAAATAAATAGTAGGTAATGGAATATCTAATAAAGCTGATTCTATAAGTCTACTTGCTTTTTCAACATCCCAAACATATTGACGTTGAAAATCTGGTTGTAAAACTAAAGTTCCTCTATTTATTTTATCAACAATTGATTTAATTTCAGGGTCAGAAGGTTTCGTATATATTTGATGATTTTCAAATTCATCATTTTGTTCATCATTAAATTCATCTTCAAATAAAATATCTGTATCCATAATTTGAACTCCTAAATTTTGCTATATTATTATACCACAAATCATCTATTCTAAAACATTCTACCACACCTACCGTCTCAAATAACGACACCGGAAAATATTTTTATAATTTTTTGTTTAAACAGTCTGTTCCATTTAGCTGGAACACATCGTTCCATTTAGCTGGAACACATCGTTCCATTTAGCTGGAACACATCGTTCCATTTAGCTGGAACACATCGTTTCATTTAGCTGGAACACATCGTTTCATTTAGCTGGAACACATCGTTTCATTTAGCTGGAATACATCGTTTCATTTAGCTTACGCTCGGTATTTAACTGGCGTTAAATACTTTATTCGTACACATTGTGTACTCATCGTTGCTTTCGCTCGGTATTTCCTATCGGAAATACTCCGTTCGCATATTTCATATGCTCACCGTTGAACACATCGTTCGAAATAGCTTGAACATAAAATATATAAGAAACCAATCTTACCAAATAGTAAGAAATAAACTTTAGTTCAAAGTTTTTAAAAAACATTTCGGGTTAAGGCTTTTTTTGCAGTGCAGTGGTGAGTTCATTCTCACTTTTTTTACTTTTCAGTTGCTGAGCAACAGTGAGTTTGCAACGCAAACGAACGAAATGTTTACTTTAGTAAACATCGAGCATAAGTTTATCGAAGCAATCCGTGTGACTTCTGTCATTCCGAACTTGTTTCGGAATCTCCTGATAAAAAGAGACCCTGAAATAAATTCAGGGTGACGATACGTTTTTGTTTTTATTTCCTCCATTGTTCACAGTAAAACATCGTCGAATATCACGGTCTCAAACGTCGTTTAAATGGTGCTTCACGAAAAAACTTCAACTTTTTTCGGCAAACGTGCAATAAAAAAGAAAAAAACTTGTTTATATATAATGGAAATATTGTTTTTTTACAGACAGCAAAGCTATCAAGAAAAGACAAAAGTTTCCTAATTTTATATTTATGGAAAAGTTTATGACACAAGAAAAAACAAATCGCAATTACAAAGATTCTGTCTTTGTAGATTTATTCGCACACGACATTACAGCGAAAGAGAATTTTATTTCTCTTTATAATGCTTTACATGGGACAAACCTCAAGGTAGAAACAACGGATGTACAGCCGGTTATGCTGGAACGTGTTCTTTACATGAAGTATTACAATGACATTGCCATGCTTATTGACGGGAAAATCGTCATTCTGATTGAACATCAATCGACAATTAACAAAAATATGCCGTTTCGCTTTTTGGAGTATATTGCGAGGATTTACGAGAAGATAACAACCAAAGACGAAAAGTTCGGGCGTAAATTGGTAAAACTTCCCGTGCCGGAGTTCTATGTTTTTTACAACGGTAAAGACGACTATCCGACAGAAAGTATAATGAAATTGTCCGACGCATTCATGCAACTTGACGACTACTGCGAATTGAAAAATCAGCTTGAAATATCCGTGAAAGTGATTAATATTAACGTGGATAAAGAAAATCCCATTTTGAAACGTTGCGAGGCATTGAAAGAATACTCGGAATTTATTGAACAGGTACGTTGCAATATTGAAAATGCTGTTCCTGAGCCATTTACGACTGCGATAAAGCAAGCGATTAAGAAAGGCTTTCTTTCTGATTACTTGAATCGAAAATCAACGGAGGTACAAAATATGTTATTGGCAGAATATGACTACGATACAGACATTGCCGTTCAACGAAAAGAAGCATTTGATGACGGAGTTTCCATCGGTTTGTCACAAGGCGAACACAAAAAAGCCATTGAAACTGCGAAAAGTATGAAATCAGAAGATATGCCTGTCAATACAATTGCTCGTTTTACCGGGCTGTCACCCGAAGAAATAGAAAAATTATAAAGTATAAAAAAAGAGCGGAAAAAACTTCGCCCACAAAATAGCTTTATTTCCCCAAATGTTCCAGCATGTTTTTTTCTTTTGAAGTTATAGAAACTTTTCTTTTTTGATTGCAAAAAAAAGAAAAGTTTCTAACTCTTTACACGTTTTGAACCCAAAACGATTCCCAAATGCAAGCTTGCTTGCAAAATGTATCTTAAACCTGCAAAGGTTTATTAAACTTTGAAGTAAAGTTTAGCCCTAACGCCGGCTTACGCTCGGTATTTAACTGACGTTAAATACTCTGTTCGTTTGCGTTGCAAACTCACCGTGGCTTTGCCGGCAAAAGGCACTTTAAACCCACGTAGGTTTGAAAAAAAGGAGGCATTTTGCCTCCTTCCCCCGCTGTAGCGGTTCCTCGCCGTTGCCGTCGCCATTTTGCCCCGGCTAGTTTACAGTACGCACCACACGAAACCCGTCGTAGTCGTTGCGATCATATGCGCCGTTGTAGTGGTCCCTGCTCGAAACCGCACAGTCGTCCGCCGACGAGTTGTACCACCAGCTGCCGCCACGAATATGCCGGCAGTAGTAGGGGGCGGACTCCCAACACCATTCCCACACATTACCGCTCATGTCGTACAAGCCGTAACCATTGGCTTTCTTTTGTGCTACCGGATGTGTAGTGCCTCCGCTGTTCCTGCTGTACCATGCGACTTCATCTATATTGTCACTTCCTGCATACTTATAGTTTTGTCCGCCTTTCGCCGCATATTCCCATTCTGCTTCTGTCGGAAGTCTGAAACCGTCAGCAGATGTATTTTGAGTAATTATTTTACCGTATTCAGTAGTTTCGTTTGAATATACAGGTGTATAACCACATTTTTCACTTAGTTTATTACAAAAATATACAGCATCATACCAACTTACCATTTCTACAGGATTGTTTTCGCCTATGAATTCACTCGGATTTTCTCCCATTATATAGCGATACAACTTTTGTGTTACTTCTGTCGTCATCATTTCATAGTTTTTTCCCGGTATTTTCACCATTTCAAATAAAGCAGTTAACTCTTTATATTCTGGAAGTTCTTCTTTTGCTTCTGCCAATGTCAAATCTATTTCTAATTCTAAGAGTTTGTTTAAAGAAATAAAATCATCTTTCTCTTTTGCTACTATTCCTACTATTTCACGTAAGTCACTGCTCGGTGTCATGATACGTGACAAAGTCTTACTCAAGCTGCTTGTCTGTACAGTCTTTTCCGATACCGTATTTATCACTCGTACAGTAGTAAAGTTAAACTTATACATACTTGGCTTATCATCATTTTCTGCAGTTACATTGTAATCTAGCTCAAAATAAATAATCGGGTCACCTCGTGTAAGAAGCGAACTGTACATATCTACATTGTTTGTATATTCTTCTATCACGCTGTCATTCAGCTCTGTCTCCATATTAGGAGCTTTTTTCCCGCTGAGTGCCTCATAATTTACGATAAAACTATCTGTATACAGTTGTATCCCGTCAGAATACAGTGACAAATACGCATTCCAACCGTTCCGGCTTCCCTCATAGTTTCCGAAGCTTACTTTTAGCTCATCTCCCATACTGCTGACAGTTCTTGTAACGGCTAAGTTTTTCTGGTCGGCTCTGATTTCAGCCAACAGGCTTGCATCTTGAGTTGACGTTGCATTTTTTACATTAGCACAATCGGCAAAAAATTTTTCTGTCAGGCTTTTGTAACTTGCTGTTATTTGGTTTTCACGGCGTTTTTTTGCTGCTTCGGTAGGATTTCCGTTACTGTCCTGTTCTACCGTGCTGTAAGTTTTATTACGGATTCTGTTTTCCTCTGCTGGTATATCTTTTTTCAATTGTTCATGCAATTCTCGACATCTGTCTTCCACGCCCTGACGTATTTCTACCAATGCCTTTTTCTTGCTTTCCAATATATTTATCTGTCCCAAGACTCCCTGTTTTTCCATCTTGAGTTTACGTACCTCTGCTGCTTTTGCCGCTGCTTCCTGTGCCATTTTGTCACATTGTGTTTTCAATGCGATAGAACGTTCCGCCTCCAGCTTTGCGTCGGCTGCCTGTCGCTGTTTTTGTGCGTTTAGTTCTTCCTGACGCTTTCTTTCTGCATTTTGTTTTTCTTTCAGCAGTGCCTTTTCTGCTTCTATTCGCTTTTTATTTTGAATCGCATGTATGTCGTTACTTGTCATCAATTTCGCAAGTTGTGCGTCATAGTCCTCCATCATTTTTTGAAATTGCTCTTCATTTTGCTTTGCCAATGCCAACTGCTGGTCTATGCTGAAATCAGCCGTACCGTTGGTAAGCAGATTTTTATTCAAATCATTTATCTGAATCTGTAATTTTTCGGCAAGTGCAACAGTCACTTCATCTACCGCACCGGTACTGCTGTACAAATACTCCGGTTTAGAATATTCTTTCGACATACAGCTTGCCATCTGCACACCTGTAGTCAGGTCGGTAAAATCCACTGCTACCACATAGTTTGCCCCGGTCTTTCTTACTTTAGTAAACAGTACAAATTTTGCAGTCGTGATTTTCCCTACTTCTATTGCTGTATCTTCATCTCTTGCTGCACTTTCACTTGCAGCCTGCAATTTTTTCAATGCACTTTCAGACTTTGAATCTACTACGGTTTTCATTCCCAGATACGTCTGCAAGTTCGACTTTAACTTGTCTTGAATCTGCAACGGAAGCCATGATGTTTCAGATGAAGACAAATTCACAGTTTCTTGTAAGTAAGACAACTTGTACATCATATTTTTTCTTTTTAATTAGTTGCACACTTTTGTTTTCGGATGTTGTTGTATTGCTTGTTTCGGATGTAGAAAGACATCCACTAAATACAAACAGCAGCACAAAAAATAGTACTGCTATTTTTTTCATTCCGTTCATTTAATTTTGTTCTCCTTTTGTTAATGTATTACAGAAGATTTTGCAGATTCATTTTTGAGAAGAATCTATTTATGACTTTCGCCTTCCCCCTGTTTACATTTATTCCGCACCGCAAAATTGGCAAAATATTATAACTACAAACTTTTTAAAGTCAAGATTACAAGTTTGCAGATACGGTGAATGTACGTAGTACATGAACAGCGATGAGTTCACAAAGTGAACGAACGAAATGTTTCCGAAGGAAATATCGAGTCGAAAAGAATAACCGTTTACATGAACTGTAGGTGAGTTTGCAACGCAAACGAACGAAATGTTTTCGCAAGAAAACATCAAGTGAATGTAAACAATAAAGTACGTTATTCCTAATTTATTTTGGAATCTTAGGCTTTATCATACAGAAATGAATTCTGTATGACAAAGTCTTTTAAAAACACTCCTTATTTATTTTTTACTGAAACGAACAAGAGAATCCCAAATTTGATCTACTGACACGCCTGCAATAAGTTCTTTTCTGGCGTTCGGATTACTTAAGATATTGCTTATAGAAGCAAGAGCTTGAATGTGCGGAGCGTTGCCGCTTGCCGGTGAAACTAATAATACAAAGATTTGAGATGGTTGTCCGTCGAGGGAATTAAAATCTATTCCGTCTTTTTTTAGTCCTATAACAGCCGAAATGTTTATGTCTGCATTTATTTTTCCGTGTGGAATTGCGATTCCGTCTTCCATTCCCGTACTTGATAACGCTTCACGTTCCATTACTGCATTAAATATTTCTGTTTGTCTTTCTTCTTCCGGAATATTGAGGTTGGCAATTAATTCTTTAATAATTTCTTCTTTGGTATTGCCTTTTAATTCTAAAATTATGTTTTCTTTACGTAGAATATTTAAGATGTTGAAATCCAAACGTGCCGGTTCTTCAAGTTTTGTAAGTTCTTTTTTCATTTCTTCCGGTTTTGAAAGGTCTTTTAGATGTTCAAACATATTGTGAATTTCCAGGAACGCTTCGAATACGATATTTTTTACGTATACCACATCTGCTTTATCGCAGCTTATGACGATTTTGTCTTCAGAACATTGTAAAGATATAGAGATGTCGTTTCGTGTGATTCTATAAACGATATTATCAAGATATACACGAGAAATAAAACATCCTTCACTTTTGAATTCTTCAACAATTTTTTCTGAAACTACTTCACGTACATCTTTTGATGCAAAATTGTATTCTATTGTAGTAGCTTCAATTTCTTTTGTTTCTTTGCGAATACCTTTAATCGGTAAATTAATGATTAATGAAATAATCGGCGGAGGAATCAATGTAGTAAGTAATGTCATCAAAATGGCAATACTGAAAAAATCAGGAGCCAATACACCGCTTGCCATACCGATTCCGGCGATGATTAATGCTACTTCTCCACGAGGAACCATTCCCATTCCTATACGTAATGCCCCCATCATATTGAAATTTGCAAATAGGGCAGGGAACCCGCATCCGACAACTTTAGCAATGATTGCAAGTACTGTAAAAATACCTCCGAATGCCAGAACTTTCGGTTGAAACAATGTACTTACATCAACCATCATCCCCATAACTACAAAGAATACAGGAACGAAGAAGTTGTAAATAGTGTGAAGGTTATCTTGAATTACAAAGCTTAAATCGGTCTTAGAAATTGTAAGTCCCATAACGTAAGCTCCGATAATCATTGCTAAACCTTGTTTTTCAAAAAATCCTGATAATAAAAATGCCAAAGCTACAGCCATTATCGAGAATGTTGTAACGCTTTTAAAGCATTTTAAGAATTTGCTGATATATTTTGCCAGGAACAATCCTAAGACTGTCGCTCCTAACCAAACTCCGAAAGCTTTTAACCCGATTAATCCGATTTGTCCCCAGTTTACGCTGCTACCGTTTCCTGCTTGTTGAGCTCCTACAATTCCTACAACAATAGCTAAGAAAATAATTCCCAATACGTCATCAATAACAGCAGCTGCAAGTATTGTAACGCCTTCGTGTGAATCCATTTTGTGATTGTCTGAGAAAATTCTGGCAGTAATACCTACAGATGTTGCTGTTGTCAGAACTCCCATAAATAAACATAACGGATTCATTATGCCGCCGTCTAAATGGAAACCGAAGAATATCGGAGTAAGAAGCAATGTACAATATGCACCGATAAAGAATGAAACTAATGCTCCGCATAATCCGATGATAGAACCTACTACGGAATATCGTAAAAATAAAGATAAATCAGTTTCCATTCCGGATAAGAATAACAATATTATAGAAGCAATTTGTGAAATTGCATACAATTCAGACGATACTGCTGCACCGTTTACAATAGGGAATATTCCGTGCGGAAATCCGGGAAGATGTAAGGCTCCCAATAAGTATGGTCCGATTATTATACCGGTACAAAGTTCTCCGAGTACGGAAGGCATTTTTATTTTTGAAAAAAGTATTCCGCCGAATTTTGCGGCAATAATGATAATTCCCAGCTGAATGACAAGATCTGCCATTTTTTCAGCAGAGCTTTCTTCGTTTTCGGAGGTCGGTTTTTCCGCAGATGTTAAATCTTGTGATTCTTTAATAGTATTTTCAGTATTTTCAAAAGATATAACATCTGACGTAGTTTCTTGAATTGCAGTTTTAGATGCAAAAATCGGTAATGACATTAATAATAAAGCCAATACCAATAGGAGAGAGGTTTTATTTCTCATATTAAAAACTCCGTGATTTGTTTATTTGCTTGAATAAGCTACAGGTTTATAATTTAAAGAAAAGAAAAAATCAACTTTATGGAAGATTTGTAATTGAAAATAAAACATAAAATTACTTATTGATAACGCTTTATTTAGAATGGGAATGGTTGAAAGAAATAAAAAAAGCTCTGTAAAAACAGAGCTTTGAAGCACATCGAATAGCGGAATCGAACCGCTATTGCAAGGATGAAAACCTTGTGTCCTAACCGTTAGACGAATTCGACATTTAAAAGAATGACCTGCAAAGGATTCGAACCTTTGACCCACGCCTTAAAAGGGCGTTGCTCTACCA
>JAGANG010000070.1 GCA_017624275.1 Spirochaetales bacterium
ATTGTTCGCAAGCTTTCTTTGTTCCGATTTCATCTGATAATTTTATCGCTTGTTGTTTAAACTCTTTACTGTATGTCATTTTTTCACCTCATTTTATTCTCGGGTATTTTGCGACTGTACTTTTATGATAACATTTCATTTAGTCGGAGCTTCACGCTGTGCTTTTATCGTATCGCCGTTTTCTAAGCCTTCTAATATTTTTGATACACCTTTTGTCAATGGTTCTACTTTTATGGACACCAATTCTGTATTACCGTTTTCGGTATAACGTTCTGCAAATGTTTCACCTTTTTTAAACATGATACCTTCGTTTTTTAATGTAAGAACTTTTTCGGGTTCATTTACGTAGATTTCACCGGTAAAAGAATATCCGGGCAAAAGATAATCGGGCGGATTGTCTATTCTGATGTTGGCTTTTACTATAGTAGCACCTCGGTCAGTGATTTCTCCTACAGCCGGATATGATTTTACGTAACCTTCAATTTCTTCATCTTCGATTGCGGGAAAATTAAAAATTACCCGCTGACCGATTTTCAGTTTTTGTACGTCGTCTTCAAGGATTTCTACTACGGCTTCAAGGTAACTTCTGTCGATGAGTTCTCCGAAATAACTGGAACCTTGCTCAAAGTAATCTCCCGGATTGCAATCCAAACTGGCAACGATACCGTCAAATCTGGCAAAAAGTTGTTTGTCTTGCAGCTTTTTTTCTTTTACTTTTCGTTCGGCTAAAAGCAATTCTAATTTCTTTTTAGAACCGTTAATGCGTTGTTCCTCTATGTTGTGATCTACTACTTTAAGGTTGTAATCTTCCTCCAGGCTGTCCATCCAGACCAGTGGCATTCCTTTTTTTACGAAATCGCCTTCTTTTACAAAAACACGTTCTACAATACTGTTACTTGAAGCCATTAATTTTTGAGAGTTTGCGGCAGAAATATTTCCGGAAATATCAATTACATTTTTTATTGTTTGTTGCTGAACTTTTAATTTTACTATAGCCGGTTTTTTCTTCAGTGATTTATGTAAGACTACACATAAAATCGTAGCTGCAATCAAAAATAGAATTGTAAATAATAAAACTTTTTGTTTTGAAGATAGCCGCATGTTATTCTCCTTTTGTAGCTTTGTTTTCCGGTAAAAAAAGATTTTCAGTTTCTGAAATAAAAATCAGTCGTTCAATTTTTCCCAATAAATTTTGTGTTACGGCACTTTGGTATTCTATTATGCCTCGTTCATATTCCGATTTCGAAATATAACCGGCATTGTATCGTTTTTCGTATTCTTCGGCTTGTTGCATGTATATTTCTTGTTCGGCTTTGTATGTATTGCGTTGCCATTCAAGAGTTTCTTTTTTTAACAAAAGTTCATCAAACTTTATTTTATAATTTTTAATTATTTGTGCGATGTCCAGCTGTTCGCCTTTTTCTTCCAATGCCATTATTTTATTTTCAATATTGGTTTGTGCAATTGTCAGCGGCGACCAATTCATTGAAAAAGTAAGTTCCGGACGACTGTTTTGTGTAAGCGGAATATTTACTCCGACACCGGCAGAAAATCCGTTATAACTTGCATTTAAGCCCGGCTCTATATAATGAGATTTTGAATCTGTAGTGTAATTGTTTTTTGAATTATTTGTCTTTGCTTCATAACCGACACCGCCGGCAAGTTGAAAGTTTTTTTCATTTTTTGATGCTTTACGACTCAAATCGTTTTTATGCTTTGTATAAACAGCATTTTCGTAATCTTTATAACGCTCAAGGATAAAAGAATTTATATCGGGCAATTCTGTTTCGGGAATATCGGAAGGTAATTCGTCAATTTCTAAACCGCACTCCGTTGCAAGGTGTCGGAGCTTTTGTTGATAGATTCGTTTTTGCTCGTTAATAAGGCGTAATTTTTTTGATACGGCAAGATTTAAACGTTTGTATTCCAAACTGTTTTCTCCGTAACCTTGCAACTTTGCCAAACTTAAATCTCTTATTGCGTCGTTGTGGTCTACTTGAGCTTCGTCAATATTATATTTAGCCTGAAAAGCTTCCTTTAATAAAGAAAGAAAATCGATACGAATCGACAAAATCTGTTGTGCGATATTGCGTTCTTTTTCTAAAATCGTACGTTTTAATGATAATAATTGAACATCTTTTGCAGTGATTTTTTTCTTAAACGGGAAAATATCTGTTTGTGCATAAAGGTAAACGTCCGGAATATATGATGTATCGCTGTCGGTTCCTGATAGTGCAATGTTTGTCGGTAATTGAAATGAAAATGAAGTGTTTCGCCATTCGGGAAATTTTAATGATAATTCCGGTGTAAAATCCAGTGCGATTTCATCTTCGGAAAAGGTAAGAGTTCCGTCTGTTTTCAATGAAAAATCGACAAGGTTTTGATAATAAAACAGTTGCAAATTGTGACGTGCAGAATCCAGTTCAAGTTGAAGTTTTTGCGTGTTTAAATCATTTTTCAAATAACCGTTAAAAAGTTCGTCATAAGAGATTGCATTTACAAGGAATATAATGTGTAGATAAATCAGACATAAAATTAATCGTAATGGAAGCATTTTAATCCTGTAATTTGTTAAGTATCAACGATAAAAAGAATTATATTTATTGATATTAACTGATCTTAAAATATATCGAACAAATTTTGGTTTCTTATAAACGACAAGTAAATATATATAATCTTTTTGGAAAAGTCAATATTGGTACAGTCGAAAAAGACCCTAATTTTTTAAGCTACTGAAAATTGTGTTTCAAATCTTTCTCTGTAAATACTTGGAGGTAATCCTCCCGGATTTACTGTCATTATTCGTTTTCTGTTGTAA
>JAGANG010000004.1 GCA_017624275.1 Spirochaetales bacterium
AGAACAATGGGAACAAATAAGCATAGATTCTGGTAATGGAAATTTAACCAATGCGACTATAAATTATAATTATACCGGTAATTAATACTTAGATGTTAAGTAACGAGGAGGCAAAAAAACTTTCTAATCGAAAGTTTTTCGCCTCCTTTTTTAAAATTGCATAGGTGCCAGACATCTATACGAAAACTGAATATACGTCTGTCACCATATACACACAAGTAAACTAAAGTAACATAGACGACAGACTTCAATCCTAAAACAGGATACTATCTGGCACCTTAAGTAACGCCATTACATCAAAAACGATAGTTATACCGAAATGGAATCAGGGTCTGCCACCTATTCTACCCATCCCACCAGTATAAACAAAAAAAAGTGTTCCTAAAAATATTAGGAACACTTTTTGTCTTTAGTGAACTAAAACTATTTTGCTTTTGTCGCAACTTCTTCCGTAATTTTAGAAATAAAATCATTTAATGACATTTGTCCTAAGTCCCCGTCTTTTCGAGAACGTACGGCAACAACATTTTGTTCTACTTCTTTATCTCCTATTATTACCATATACGGAACTTTTTCCATTTGAGCTTCACGGATTTTTAAGCCGATTTTTTCACTTCTGTCATCAGTTTCTACACGTAATCCGTATGATTGCAATTTAGCCTGAATTTCTTTAGCCTGCTCTATTGTTCTGTCTGTTAAAGGCAACATTCTTACTTGTACAGGTGCAAGCCATGTAGGGAAAGCTCCGGCATATTTTTCAATTAACAATGCAAGAGTTCTTTCGTAACATCCTAAAGAAGTTCTGTGAATAATATACGGCATTTTCTTTTGTCCGTCGGTATCTACATATTCCATACCGAATTTTGCGGCAAGCAACATGTCGATTTGAATAGTAATAAGTGTATCTTCTTTTCCGTGAACATTTTTAATTTGAATATCAAGTTTCGGTCCGTAGAATGCAGCTTCGTCAATTCCTATTGAATATTCAATACCTAAGTTATCAAGTATTTTACCCATTTGAGACTGTGCAGCTTCCCATTGTTCGGCAGTACCTTCGTATTTGTCGGTACGTTTTGGATCCCATTGGCTGAATCTGTAAGTAACGTCTTCTTCCAATCCTATTGTTTCCAAGACATATTTCGCAAGTTCAAGACAACCTTTAAACTCTTCTTCCAATTGTTCTGGACGTAAAATTAAATGACCTTCTGAAATAGTAAATTGTCTTACTCTTATTAAACCGTGCATTTCTCCGGACTCTTCATTTCTGAACAATGTTGAAGTTTCACCTAAACGCATAGGTAAATCTCTGTAAGAACGCATTCTGTTTAGGAAAACCTGATATTGGAACGGACAAGTCATTGGACGCAAAGCAAAACATTCTTTTGTTTCATCATCAGCATCGCCGAGAATAAACATTCCGTCACGGTAATGATCCCAATGACCGGAAATCTTATAAAGCTCTCTTTTTGCCATATAAGGTGTTTTTGTTAATAAATAACCTCGTTTTTCTTCCTCATCTTCTACCCATCTTTGTAAGATTTGGATAACTTTTGCACCTTTAGGTAAAAGAATCGGCAAACCTTGACCTATAGTTTCTACTGTAGTGAAAAGTTCGAGTTCACGTCCGAGTTTATTATGGTCACGCTTTTTAGCTTCTTCCAATTTTGTAATATATTCTTCTAAATCAGCTTTTTTTTCAAATGCAGTACCGTAAATACGTTGCAACATTTTATTTTTTTCGTTACCACGCCAATACGCACCGGCAGCACTCATTAATTTTATATTTTTTACACGGCCGGTAGATTCTACGTGAGGACCGGCACAAAGATCGGTAAAATCACCTTGTTTATAAAAACTGATTGTTGCGTCTTCAGGCAAATCTTTAATCAATTCAACTTTATACGGTTCGCCTTTTTCTTCCATCATGCGAATAGCTTCTTCACGTGGAAGTTCAAAGCGTTCCAACGGTAAGTTTTCCTGAGTGATTTTTTCAATTTCTTTTTCAATAACTTTTAAATCTTCAGGTGTAAAAGCTTTTTCTACATCAAAATCGTAGTAAAAACCATTATCTATTGCCGGTCCGATGGCTAATTTTGCATTTGGAAATAATCTTTTTACTGCTTGTGCCAACATATGAGATGCAGTATGACGATATGCCCATCTACCGCCTTCATCAGCGAACGTGAGGAGTTTTACCGTGTGATCTCCATGCAATTGCGTGAACGCATCACTGCGAACACCGTCAATTTCAGCTGCATACGTAGCTTTACGTAAACGCGGACTGATTGATTCTGCAATGTCTAAAGCTGTGATTCCGTCGTCGTATTCTTTAATGGAACCATCCGGTAAAGTAATTTTCATTTTAAACTCCTTAGTTATCGTAAAATTATGCTGTTAATTACTCCAATCAATACAAATTGTCAATGAATCACTTCAAACTTATTAAAAAATATTAAAATATAGTTTTTATGATTTTCTTAATAAAGTATACTCCATCCGTTTTTTGCATAAACTTTATTATGATAAGGAGAAAAAACAATGAAAAACGAAACAAAATGTATCCATGCGGGATATCAACCGAAAAATGGCGAATCAAGAATGATTCCGATTATCCAAAGTACGACTTTTAAATACGATACCAGTGAAGATATGGGAAAGCTTTTTGATTTAGAAGCTTCCGGTTATTTTTATACTCGATTGCAAAATCCTACAAACGATTATGTAGCTGCAAAAATAGCCAGTCTTGAGGGCGGTACAGCTGCAATGCTCACTTCTTCCGGACAAGCAGCAAACTTTTTTGCAGTGTTCAATATTGCTTCTTGCGGAGACCACGTAGTAGCTTCTTCAAGTATTTACGGCGGAACATTTAATTTGTTCAATGTGACAATGCGTAAAATGGGTATTGAATTTACCTTTATAAGTCCGGATGCAACTGATGAAGAAATAAAAGCTGCATTTAAACCTAATACAAAATGTTTATTCGGTGAAACTATTGCAAATCCGGCTCTTACGGTTTTGGATATTGAACGTTGGGCTAAAGTCGCTCATGAAAACGGCGTTCCGTTGATTATCGATAATACATTTGCTACTCCGATAAATTGTCGTCCGTTTGAATGGGGAGCTGATATTGTAACTCATTCGACTACAAAATATATGGACGGTCATGATTCGGCTGTCGGTGGTTGTATTGTGGACAGCGGAAAATTTGATTGGATGAAATATGCTGATAAATTTCCGGGACTTTGTACTCCTGACGAAAGTTATCACGGTATTACTTATGCGACAAAATTTGGAAAAGAAGGTGCTTTTATTACAAAATGTACGGCACAGTTAATGAGAGATTTCGGTTCAATTCAAGCTCCGATGAATGCATATTTCTTAAATTTGGGTCTTGAATCTCTTCCTTTAAGAATGAAACAACATTGTGCTAACGGGCAAAAAGTGGCTGAATTCTTAGCGTCAAATAAAAATGTAGAATGGGTAAATTATCCGGGACTTGAAGGTAATAAATATTATGATTTAGCAAAAAAATATATGCCTGACGGAACTTGCGGAGTCGTTTCATTCGGTGTAAAAGGCGGAAGAGTTGCAGCTGAAAAATTTATGAAACATTTAAAATTGGCTATGATTGCGACTCATGTGGCTGATGCTCGTACTTGTGTTTTACATCCTGCAAGTGCTACTCACAGACAGCTTACAGATGAAGAACTTATAGCTTGCGGCGTCGGTCCGGATATGATTCGTTTTTCATGCGGAATAGAAAATGCCGATGATATTATTGCGGATATTCAGCAAGCTCTTGATAATATTTAATAATTTCTGAAACAACAAACTTTTGACCTGCTTTTAAATCGGCAGGTCTTTTTTTTGTCTAAAAGTTTGTCTAAGTAGAAAAATAATGAATTACATAACGTTATTGTGTATAAAAAATAATACACTTTAAGTTTGAATGTTTGTTTGATTATGAAAATAATGTTGTAATAATAAAAATACATTTATCAGGGTATAAATAGGTATAAAAAAAAAGTTTTTTATGGTATAAGAATAGATTTGTTGATAAAAAAATACTGACTTTATCAGTAAGAACGGAGTTATATATGAGTAAAAAAGCATGGGCAGGACGTTTTACCGAGTCTAATTCACCGTTGTTTGAAAAGATGAACCGATCTTTGGGTTTTGATATTAAGATGTTCAAGGAAGATATTGAATTAAATACAGCGTATTCAAAAGAATTAAGCCGAATAGGAATACTTTCGGCGAAAGATTATCAAACGATAGTTGCAGGACTTGCAGAGCTTGAAAAGGAAATAGAAGAAAAAGGTATAGAAATTTTCCCGGACGATACAGAAGATATTCACATGGGAATAGAAAGCTTATTAGCTGAAAAAATCGGCGATGTGGCAAAGAAAATTCATGCAGGTAAAAGTCGAAATGACCAAGTTGCTACCGATGTACGAATGTATGTTTACAATCAGGTCAAAAAAGTAATCGATGAATTGTGTGATTTGCTGGCAGCATTATTAAAACTTGCAGAAGACAATCAAGATGCGGTAATGCCCGGTTTTACTCACTTACGTCAGGCACAACCAGTTTTGTTTTCTCATTACATAATGTCATTTTTCTTTTCTATGTCTCGTGACGTAGAGCGTTTTTCCGGCTCTTTAGATCGAATATCTACATTACCTTTAGGAAGTGCGGCTTTAGCCGGATCGGCATACCCGATAAATCGTGAAAATCTTCGCAAAGACTTGGATTTTACAAGAATATCATGCAATTCTATGGACGGAGTATTGTCTCGTGATTTCCTTTTGGAAACGCTTTCTAATATTTCAATTTTATCTATAACATTGTCACGACTTGCAGAAGACTTTATTTTGTTTTCATCTGAACAATACGGATTTTTTGACCTCAGCGACAAGGTAACTACAGGTTCTTCTATTATGCCGAATAAAAAGAATCCGGATTCATTGGAATTGACAAGAGGAAAAACTGGTCGTGTAATCGGCAATATGACTGGTTTATTTGTTACTCTTAAAGGTTTGCCTTCGACTTATAACAAAGATTTACAGGAAGATAAGGAAGCTGTTTTTGATTCATTAGAAACAATTATTGACCTATTGCAAGTAACTACAATTCTAATTGATACTATGAAAATTAATAAAGAAAGAATGAATTCTTCGATTGATTCTCTTTCTTTTGCTACTGAATTGGCTGATTATCTTGCTAAAAACGGTCTTCCGTTCCGTGAAGCTCATCACATTGTAGGACGTATAGTTCTTGATATGGTTAATCAGAAAAAAACTTTGACATCTCTTTCCGAAAACGATTTGCTTGGTTATTCAGAGCATTTTAAAAATATCGGTGACGACTGGGGAGATATCGAAAAATTCCTCGCCAAAAGAGAATTGCCCGGAGGAACCGGACGAAATGCCGTAAAACAAGAATTAAAAGAAGCTACATTATTTTTGGAACATTGGAGCTAAAATGAAAAACGACGATTTTATCATTACGGCAATTTCACAGAAAGGTAATCTGGTAGGATATTTCACATCAATAAAGAATTGTGCGACTCAAGTTCAGACTGCCCATAAAATGAATAATATTTCTACGGCAGTTTTTGCCAGAGCGTTGACAGCTACTACTCTATTGTCCGGCAATTTAAAAAATCCGGATGACAGATTGGCGATGACATGGGATTGTACCGGTCCGGTAAAAAAACTTTGTATCGAGACTGACGGAGCCGGAAATATTCGAGGATTTATAGATAATTCACAGCTTGAGTTTATCGAAAGAAGCGTACAAGACGGAGAATTCAGTACAGAACCATACATCGGTTTCGGCGAATTGACAGTATCACGAGAAACCGGCAACAGTGCTCCGTATCAATCTATAGTTGTAATAGAAACCGGCGAAATTGCTCAAGACCTTTCACTTTTCTTAGAGCAGTCTTTGCAAATACAATCAGCGGTAAATATTGGTTTGTCGGTAGATAAAGATAATAAAATTTTATGTGCCGGCGGTTTGATGTTGATGGGACTTCCCGGAATTACGGAACAAGAAATCAAGGAAATGTATGAGGAATTCCAAAAGATAACAAATCTTACGGATGTTCTTTGCAAAGATGAGCAGGCTGTTCTTGAAATGTTCAATTCATTAAAAATGGACATAATAGGAACCAGAAATGTTCAGTTTAACTGTAAATGCAGTGCGGATAAGGTTAAAAACGTACTTAAATCTTTAAAACCGGAAAACTTGCAGGAATTCTTGTCAGAAAATAATTGTTATGAAACAAGTTGCAGATATTGCGGGGCTCAGTACAAAATTACAAAAGAGGAACTGGATGAATGATTCTTTGACTGAAATATGCAATTCCGTTAATCAACTTTCCAGCGTAGATGAAATCAAGTCTTTTTTTAAAGAAATTTTATCAGAAAAAGAACTTGAAGATGTTCAACTCCGCTGGGAGTTGATGAAAAAACTGAAAGACGGAGAACCGCAACGAAATATCGCAAAAGAACTTCATGTAAGCCTATGTAAAATTACAAGAGGAGCAAAAATCCTCAAACAGCCGGAAGGAATTATTAATAAGATTTTATCTGCGGAACAAAATAAATGATTACTGAAATAGACTTTGCAATATTAAATTTTATCCAGAATAATTTACGTACACAATTCGGTGATTTTATAATGCCGTTAATCACAAAATTAGGCGACGGCGGTTTAATATGGATTGTTACAACAGTAGTTTTGATTTGTATCCCGAAATATAGAAAAACCGGAGTTATTATGGGAGTAACTCTACTGTTAAATGCGATATTTTACGGCTTGGTATTGAAACCGTTGATAGCCAGACCTCGCCCGTTTATTCAAAATCCGCTTATTGAACTGTTGATAAATCCGCCGTCCGGGTTTTCATTTCCGTCAGGTCATACAGCAAGTTCGTTTACGGCAGCTGCAATTTTGTTTTGTTTAAAAAATAAACTTTGGATACCGTCTTGCGTTTTGGCAATTTTGATAGCTTTTTCAAGATTGTATTTATATGTTCACTTCCCGTCCGATGTTTTTGCCGGTATGATTTTAGGAATTGTATTCAGCATTATTTGTTATGTTGCTTCCGGTAAAGTTTGTCGTATAGAAAAAACATTCAATAAAGAGGACTGAAGTCGGTTTGAGAACCGAGAGTACAGGCAATTAATATTGATAAAAAACGGAAAATCCTGTACATTATTCCGCAAATGAAACACTTTATTTTTTTAATTAATACAATCATTATATTTACTGTTTTTTCCTGTAAGACAGTAGCTCCGATAGTTTACGACAAAAATTTACCTGCAATCCGCAAAGAATTACGCGGGATAAATTTAATGATGCAACAAGGTGAATTTGACGATGCAGCCAAACGTCTTGAAAAAGCCTTAGTTTTGTATCCGGAAAATAAAGATTTAAAAACAATCCGCTGTTTTTTACTTATCGAACAAGGAAAAACTCAAGAAGCGAAAGATTTAATTAATATTTTAATTGCACAAATGCCTGAAAATGCTCTTTTGTATGCAGCCGAAGGAATTTTGAATGTAAAAAATAATGAATCAGATAAGGCTATGGAGAACTTTGAAAAATCAATTTCCTTATCTGCCGGCAATATGGCGTTTCCTTGGTATCAAAAAGGCTTACTTTGTTATCAACAAAAAGATTATGAAAATGCATCAAATTGTTTCTTTAAAGCTAAGCAAATAAAGTTTCGTAATCCGGACTATCAATTTTTTTATTTTTTAACTCAGCTGCAAATTACAAAAAATCTTGAAGCAAATATTCACTTGTGGAAATCAGTAGAAAATAAAATAGAGCAAATACCGTCATGGTATTATTCATTTTATGCACAGGCTTTGTATGATATTGATTATAAAGAAGATGCAATTAAATTGTTGAATGAAGGACAAAAAGCTTATCCTACAGATTTGTATTTGCAACTTTTTAATTGTTGTATACGCCTTGATGAATGCAAAGATACAAATACGATTCCGAGTAAAGACCTCGGAGATGAAATTAAGAAAATCTTGTTAAAACTCCCCTGTCCCGAAGCTGCAGATACTTGGATTACATGGTTGGAATTGTCGGCAGATGCTCGTTTGGCAACAGAATGTCGTAAGTATATTGCACTTTATTCATATTCTCCGTTAGTTCAGGAATGGAGTCGAAAAATGCAAAATAAGGATTAAAAACGTGAAAAGATATATTTTAATTTGTTTGTCTATATTATGCCTTATAGGTTGTAATGTACGAGAGAAAAAAAATACGCAGGTAAAAAAGATTTTTTCATTTCCTATAGGTTATGACAAAGAAGAATTAGGATTGCTTCCGGAAAAAAGCGTCAGTGAAGCAGCACTTGATTTTTGTTATAACAACGGTTTTTTTTATATATCAGATAAAATTAATAATAAGATTTTAAAAGTAACGGAAACCGGAGTTGTAGTTCTTATTATTTACAACCAATCGAACTATCCGCACCTTGTACCTAACAGTTCTGACGCATTAGATGTTGATTCTACATCAGATGAAAATTATGAATATTTGAAGTTGTATTCATCCTATTCATTAGAACAACCCGGAGCGATTACGGCAGATATAGAAAAGAATATTTATGTTGTAAATCGTGAGCCTATGCATAAAAAATATGGTGAACAGAATCAAATAGAAGATGAGTTTATTTTAAAGTTTGATTCACGAGGCAGACTTATATACAAAATCGGTAAAAACGGCAGCAGTAAATCTGTAGCCGAAGTTGAGCCGTTTAATTATATCAGTAAAGTAGCTACGGATATAAATAACAATCTGATTGTAATGGAAGGTTACAGTGAAGATTTAAAGATTTATAAGTATTCAAAAGACGGAGAATTATTATACCAAACATTGCTTTCTAAAAATAAACTGCCGTTATCCAAAAATGAATTAAACGGAGTTATTTTACTTATAGATGTTATTCCCGGCTATTCGGAAGATGAAATTCTTGCAAATTATCAGTTTATCAGTCGTGAAATCAGTAATTCAATAGAATTGTTCCAATTGGAATACGAGAAGATTTTCCGTTACAACATAAAAGAAGATAAGTTTGATAAAATGCTTTTAAAAACTTCTCCGGAATATGAAGATTTAAGCAAACTGAAATTTGATCCTGCTGTAATGGAACTTTACGGTGATATGAAAAAAATACAACGTCCTATGCCTACCTTTATCGGTTGTGACAGTTACAGCAACATTTACCTTTATCAAGAGAAACTTCCGTTGGATTCATTGATTATTAAAGATTTTAGATTGATGAAATATAACGAAAACGGGCGAATAGAAAGTTTAAGACATGTCAGATACAGTCACGATATTGTTTATAATTCAGATATGTATTTAACCCATAACGGAAGAGTTTTAAGCTATGTTGTTAAGGAAAATGAGGTAACGTTTGTAAGTGTTAATGAATAATTTACCTATTTTATCATGTGAGATATTGCAAGAGTTAGATTCATATACAATAAAAAACATCGGAATACCGCAGGCGGCTTTAATGGAAGAAGCGGCGGAACGAGTTTTTAATGCTGTAATCAGTGATTTTCCGGATATTTTAACACGTAAGATTTTGATTTTTGCCGGTTGCGGAAATAACGGAGCAGACAGTCTTTGTATTGCCAGAAAGCTTTTTCTTGCAGGTGCAAATGTAGCAATTTGCATATTAAATGATAATGGCAGCGAACTATTTATCCAACATCTTAAAGTTTGTAAGAATTTAGGAATCACGATAAAAACTATAAATGATAATCCATACGATACAGTTTTTGATTTTGTAATAGACGGGATTTTCGGTGTCGGTTACAAATACAATCCGCAACGCCCTTTCCCGATGTCTCAAAGATGGCGGGACGTAATGAAAAATGCGATTGTGCTTGCTGTAGATATTCCGTCGGGACTGGGAGCTGACAGCGAAACAGTGATACGTGCAGATGTTACTTATAGTATAGGTTATCCTAAAACTATTTTTTATAATGCGAAAAATCGTCCGTTTTGCGGGAAAATTCGCAATATAGAGATTTCTTTTGATAAAACAAAGTCCGACAGCCTTTCAAAATTAGCCGTTTCAGCGGACTGTTCAACGGTAAAACAAAATGATTTTGTTCATAAATACAAACGTGGCAGTTGCTTGGTTGTGGGCGGAAGTCCGGGAAAAAACGGAGCTGTAAGTTATTGTTCATCTACAGCATTTGCAGCCGGTTGCGGAATTGTTGCGATATTGACAGGTAAATCAAATTTCCCGGACGTTGCGAATGTTAAGAAAGAAGCAGTTTACGATGTAATTGAAAATATTTTGAAGTATAACAATTATTCATGCGTTGTTATCGGGCCGGGACTTGGAACATTAAGCGAAGATGAAAAACTATCGATTACAAATTTTATTAAAAATTATACGGGTCAATTGATATTCGACGCATCATTTTTTACTGAGTTTTCAAAAGATATTCTTAAAAATTGTACCAATCCGCCGTTGTTGACACCGCATAGCGGAGAATTTAAAAAGTTTTTTGGCGAAGATGAAATTTCTATAGAACAAGCATGTAGGATTGCAAAAGAATATAATTGTAATCTTTTGCTTAAAGATTCTTTTATGATATTAGCTACACCGAATGGAACATCGACAATTTTTGATTTTCCGATGCGTATTGCCGCACAAGCCGGAAGCGGAGATTTGCTGGTCGGTTATATTGCAGGAAATATTTTGCAAAACGAAAGTTTTTATAATGCAATTTGTGCGTCGGTTATGCGTTTTTATTATGAATTGGGAAAATTTACAGATAAAAATTTTTATTCACCGGAAGAGTTGATTTCAAATCTTTCCTATTCTACCCCGCAAAATTAATATTTAAGGATGAAAAATGAAGAAAAAGCCAGATTACATGCCACCTAAAGAAATTGTAGTAAACGGAGAAATTATAAAAATGCATTCCAGCCGTGAGGAACGCTTGAGAATGGCTCCTGTTTCGTCGCCGAGAAAAAATGCGTCAATTTTTGCGGCAGAAAATAGATCACGTCTTGTTTTAATGATAGTTTTAATTGTCATAACAATGCTTGGCGGATTAGTTTCTTCGTATTTTATGAAAAATAAAGAATGTACGCTGGACGGAATAAAAGTAACTATGACAAGAAAAAATTATGACATGGGACATTTGCAAACATTCAGAGTTCAATTACAAAACAGAACGGAAAATGTTTTGCAGTTGAAAGAAAATTATGTGTTGACTTTCAAATTGGTTAATAAAAATCCTGATGTAGATTTTCCGCCGAAAGAAAAGGAAGTCATTGTTACTAAATTGAAATATGCTCCGTACGAGGCATTTTCGGAAAATATCCATTTTTCTGATATTCCGGACGGATCTTATATTGCGACATGGACAATTCCGACTCAGGAAGATTTTACTTTTTCATTTAATGTAGGTCGTAAACGCAAATGATAATCGATACACATGCACATTTATACAGTAAAGATTTTGATGATGACCGTGAAAATGCAGTAATGCGTGCGGTAGATTGCGGTGTAAAAAAGATGATTATTCCCGGAACAAAGCCGGAGGATTCACAAAAAATATTAGATTTGTGTACAAAATACCCTACTGTTTGTTTCCCGGCTTTGGCTGTTCATCCGGAAGATTTAGCAGAAGATTTTCGAAGTCAATTGAAAATGTTGGAAACACGTATTAATGAATCGAAATATTATGCTGTGGGAGAAACCGGCTTAGATTTGTATTGGGATAAAACACGTTTTTCTGACCAAAAAGAAGCGTTGATTTTTCACATAGAATTAGCCTCCGCCCTTGATTTGCCGCTGATTTTGCATTGTCGAGAAGCTTTTGAGCCGATGACGGAAATATTAAAAAATCATAAAAAGCATAATACCCGGGGAGTTTTTCACTGTTTTACCGGAAATACAAACCAAGCAAAAGAAATTGAAGATTTAGGTTTTATGATTGGAATCGGCGGTGTTGTCACATTTAAGAAATCAGAATTGAAATATACTTTGCGTGAAATCGGATTAAAAAATGTTGTATTGGAAACTGATTGCCCTTATTTATCTCCCGTTCCGTATCGAGGTAAAAGAAATGAGCCGGCTTTTCTTGTAAATGTAGTAGATTTTTTAGCAAAAGAACTGGAAGTTTCACCGGAAGAGATTGAAAATACAACATCCGGTAATGCAGAGAGATTATTTTTTAATTCATAATCTCAAAAGAAAACGGACTGTCTGATAAGGCTTTATATGTATTCGACCGGAATTGCCAAAACAGATGAATCTTTGTTTTTTACATTCAAAACTTGTGAACAATTACAAATAATAATTCCTTGTGCAATTTTGATATTTTTTATTCGATTTGTGATAAAAAAGTTTTTTGCATCATCAGACGACGGTGTTGCTGTTTTTTTGATTTCAACCGGATATAAAATATTGTTTTGTTCTATCAATAAATCAATTTCATATTTATCTTTGTCACGATAAAAATATATAGGTGGTTCTTCGCCGTTATTTGAAAAGGATTTTATGATTTCTGAAATGACGTAAGTCTCAAAAAATGCCCCGGCCATTGCACCTGATTGCATAACGTCGGGATTTGACCAACGTGTCAAATATGCAGCCAATCCGGTATCCATAAAGTATAGTTTTGCAGTTTTTACAACTCTTTTTTCAATGTTGGCAGAATACGGTTGCAAAAGATAGACCAAGCCGGAACTGACCAGAAGTGAAAGCCATTTTTTTGCAGTAACTTCGCTGATTCCGCAATCTTTACTGATATCACTGTAATTTACAAGTTGACCAGTACGAGCTGCTGCGACGCTTATAAATTGAAGAAATTGCATTTCATCGGCAACTTGTGTAAGTTTTTTTATATCACGTTCAATGTAGGTTTTTAGATAGTTGGCATAAAAATCTTTTGGTAAAACATTTCCTTTTACTACTTCAGGATATCCGCCGGTATAAATTGACAGCCAAGTTTTTTTTACATTGGAATCTCTTTGTTTTAATAAAGAATTTCTTGCAAGGATGAAGTCTTTTGTCGGGATAAAGCTTTCGGAGTTTTCGTCTTCTCTGATTTCTCTTGCAGATAACGGATAAAGCTGAACAATTCCGATTCGTCCGGAAAGACTTTCGGATGCAGTTTCCATCAATTTAAATTGTTGGCTTCCTGTAAGAAAATACATTCCGTTTTGACGATTTTGATCAATTTGAATTTTTAAATATCTGAATAAATCCGGAATATACTGAATCTCATCAAACATAAACGGATACGGATGAAATTCCAAAAAAGATTTGGGGTCATTCTTTGCCGATTGTTCTTCTATCGGGTCATCAAAAGTAAGATATTGAATGTTTTGAGAATCTGTTATTTTTTTTAATAACGTTGTCTTTCCGGTTTGTCTTGCTCCTGTTATCAAAACAGCCGGATATGAAGAAGATAATCTTTCTATTGTCTTTTCTGCGTGACGTTTTATAAACTTCATTTTGTTTTAATCCTTTCTATGGGATAATCCAAAGTCTCGTTAAATATTATCCCACGGAAAAATAAAAGTCAAGTATGGAAAATGACACGGTATAAAAAAGGATTTTCCGAGTGGGAAAATCCTTGTGTTGTAGTTTAAGAATTAAACGCTTCTTTCATGAGTTCTAACAATTCTTCGTCAAACTCTTCGCCGTTTTCTTTTGCCTTGTCGTACCACATTTTAGCTTTTTTATTATCCTGCGGGACACCGGCTCCGAGTTTGTAGCAGTTTCCTAAAATTATTTGAGCCCGGGTATAACCTTGTTCTGCTGATATTTCAAACCAATAAGCGGCCTTTTCAAAATCTTGCTCTACACCGTGACCGTAGTAATAACAATCACCCAAATTACATTGAGTTGCAGCGTTTCCCTGTTCAGCAGCTTTTTTGTACCAATAAACGGCCTTTTTATAATTTTGTTTCACGCCGTCACCGTAGTAATAACAAGCTCCTAAATTGCATTGAGCCGGAGCATAATTTTGTTCAGCCGCTTTTTTGAACCATTTAAAAGCTTCTTTGTAATCTTGTTCCACACCGTCGCCGTAAAGATAACAATTGCCTAAATTATTTTGAGCTTTTGCATAATTTTGTTCAGCCGCTTTTCTGAACCAATTAACTGCCTTTTCAAAATCTTGCTCTACACCGTCACCGCAATAATAACAATCGCCCAAATTACATTGAGTTGTAGCGTCACCTTGTTTTGCCGCTTTTGTGTACCAATAAACAGCTTTTTTATAATCTCTTTCTATGCCGTTACCGTAAAAATAACAATATCCTAAATTACATTGAGCTGTGATATTTTCTTGTTCAGCTGCTTTTTTGTACCAAAAAACAGCTTTTTCATAATTTTGTTCTACTCCGTAAGCAAATTCATAACAAAGACCTAAATTGCATTGAGCCGGAGCGTAATTTTGTTCGGCAGCCAATTGGTACCATTTAAAAGCTTCTTTGTAATCCTGTTTCACGCCGTCACCGTAAAAATAACAATTACCCAAATTATTTTGAGCTTCGACATCTGCGGATTTAGATTTTTCAATTAACTTCTTTATTTTTATCATTATTATTCCTATAAGTTTTTATCAGTGACCAATTCATCAATTTTAATAATTGGTTGTAGATTAGAAAAATTACCGGATATAAATATAAGAATAAAATAGATAAAAAAGGCTACAAATTTGAGTTGTAGCCTTTAGAAATTAATAATTAATATTAAGTTGATAAGCACTTTTTCTGTCGCCTGAGGCAAGAACCAACCTATTTTTTTTTACGACTTACGGATTAAATGCTTCTTTCATTTTTTCCAGTAGTTCTTCGTCAAACTCTTCGCCGTTTTCTTTTGCCCTGTCGTGCCACATTTTTGCTTTTTCATTGTCCTGCGGTACACCGGCACCCAGTAAATAACAGTTTCTCAAAAGTTCTTGTGCATATCCAAAATTTTGTTCAGCAGCTTTTTTGTACCAAAAAACAGCTTTTTCAAAATCTTGTTCTACACCTTGACCGTAGTAATAACAATCACCCAAATTACATTGAGCCGGAGCATAATCTTGTTTAGCCGCTTTTTTGTACCAATAAACAGCTTCTTTATAGTCTAATTCTACACCTTCGCCAAAGTAATAGTGATTTCCTAAATTAAATTGAGCTTGAGCATGATCTTGTTTAGCCGCTTTTTTGTACCAACGAACAGCTTCTTCATCATCTTGTTCTATACCTTCACCGTAGTAATAGCAACGTCCTAAAGCGTGTTGAGCCGGGGCATAATCTTGTTCAGCCGCTTTTTTGTACCAAAAAAACGCTTCTTCATAATCTTGTTCTACACCGCGTCCGTAGAAATAACAATCACCCAAATTAAATTGAGCTTGCGGAAAATCTTGTTCTGCTGCTTTTCTATACCAATAAACTGATTTTTCGTAATCTTGTTTCACGCCGTCACCGTAGTAATAACAAGCTCCTAAATTGCATTGAGCCAGAGTATAATTTTGTTCAGTCGCTTTTTTGTACCAAAAAGCAGCTTTTCTATAATCTTGTTTCACTCCTTCACCAAAGTGATAGTGATTTCCTAAATTGTATTGAGCCGGAGCATAATCTTGTTTTGCCGCTTTTGTGTACCAGTAAATTGCTTCTTTATAATTTTTATCCACACCGTAGCCATTGTAATAGCATTCACCTAAAGAATATTGAGCCGCAGCACAATCATTTGCTGCTAATTTGTACCAATAAACAGCTTCATTATAATTTTGTTCGACACCATGACCGTAATAATAACAATCTCCCAAATAAGTTTGAGCAACGTCGTTATCTTGTTCAGCTACTTTTTTGAAACATTTATAAGCTTCATTATAATTTTGTTCTACACCCTTACCCTCGTAATAATAAATTCCCATAAAAAGTTGAGCACGATTGTCATTTTGTTCTGCGGCTTTTTTGTACCAATAAAACGCTTTTTCAAAATTTCGTTCTATCCCATCGCCGGTGTTATAGCAAGAAGCTAATTCATATTGAGCTTTAACATCTGAGTTTTCAGCTTTTCTTTTTAGTTCGTTTATGTCCATTATTTTATTCTTGTGTTTAGGTTGAGAATTAAATATTTCTTTCATTTCTTTCAGTAGTTCTTCGTCAAACTCTTCGCCGTTTTCTTTTGCCTTGTCGTACCACATTTTAGCTTTCTTACTATCCTTCGGAACACCGGAACCGAGTTTGTAACAGTTCCCTAAGTTCCTTTGAGCAATACCGTA
>JAGANG010000071.1 GCA_017624275.1 Spirochaetales bacterium
ATCAAATAGCCATTGTGTTTTACAATAGTTCCGTCAACATCCAAAATCCATGTTTTTGTTAATGGTGAAAATTCTATCATCCAATTACCTCATTCAACTTAATAATTCCATTGTAGAAAGCTCCGCAGATGCTGTCATAATCTTCCCAGGCATAAGTCGTTAAGCTTAACCAAATTATCGCATGCAGCAAGCGTATTTTGTATTTTTTTACCTGTGGTAGGCATTCAAAATAAAATTCTTCCATATCGGCCCAATTATTCGGTTTTATTGCTAATTCTACTTCTTTTTCTTTTATATCTAATGTAAATTTTTTCCGGTTAAACTGGTCATACTCACCTTTCAATGAATAATACAGTTTTGCCCAGTCGTAATCCACATCTCCATATAATTTCGTTTTGCCAAAATAACCGCGTGGGTCAATTAATACAGCTTTCATATTAAATGTATCGAACATCATATTCGAAAAAGTACAGTCGCCATGTATCAAGCAAAAATCTTTGGGATATACGGATTTGACGGCTTCTTTCAATTCTTCCTTATTGAAAAATACATTTTTGTAATATTGACCATTGATTTTTATAAATTCTCTATCCGCAAATGGTACTAATTTCTCTATTTTTGAAAGTCTGTCAAAAGTTTTATTTATATAATTATCTTCCACATCCTGAATATTTACCGGTTGTTGTGGCTCTAAATCATGCAATTCTTTTAACGCTTCTATTAATTTTCTCAATATTTCTCTTTTTTGCGAACGGGTAAGACAATCATATTCCCAAATATTTTTACCTTGGACCCGTTTCATTGTCAAAGGTTCATATTCATATATTTCAGGAATATTTTTATAACCCAATTCTTTTACATGCTTATACCAGGCAATTTCATCTACTGCAATTTTTTTGCCTTGCTCTGTTATTCCGCGTTTTATTATTATATCGCCGTTAATTTCCATTGAATTAAACGGTCTGCAAGGTTTTGAGTTATCGTTATTGTCTGAATACGACAATAGTGTGCCAATTTCTTTAGAACCGTATAAATCCAGACGATTAAATTTAATATTTTGAGTTTCTAACCAGCCGACAAGCGCGCCTTCTTCTGGAATATCTTTTAATAACTGTTTATTTTCGAAAATAAATAAACCGGCTACACCGTTTTCTTTGGACGGTTCTTTGATAAAACTATCATTTACGTATGACCAACGGCATTCAAAATCTTTTGAGATTCCGATATAATTTCCTTTTTCTTTGGGAATTTCAAAATTTTCTGAAAGAATTAAATCACACCACATGACCATAAAAGGTTCATCATCTTTGATTGAAGATATTGCTTCTTTTATTCCGGAAACTGTACCTTTTTTGGTTGCTTTTATTATTTTGTATTTGTAATCATTGCCAAAAGAATTTAGATATTTCTCTAAAACATCTGTTTTGTAATCTGCAATAATCGTAAAATCTGCATCTTTGAATTTTTGGAATGCATAAAATATGATTGGTAAATTGTTTACTGGCACCATACATTTCGGCTTGTTCCGTGTCAAGCCTTCTAGTCGAGTTCCTTTGCCACCTGCTTGAATTAGTATTTTCATCTGCACCTCTTTAGAGATTCTAGCATAAAAAGATATAACAAAACTTAATTATTAAATTATGTTTAAATTAAATATCCATTCGTGTAATATCTCTAAAATATTTAGAAAAAGCAACACGAAAAAATCTTCTGGTGAGAAGACTCTTCGGGAAAACCTATAATTTTCTAATTAATCCAAATAATAAAAATTTTTCCCGGAGATGGATTTCAGCTCAGATGCAGGCGAGCAGCACGAGCCTTGCAGATGAGGGTACCCGAAAGGGTAAAACCACAAGATTTTTGAGCAACACGAAAAAATCTTCTGGTGAGGAGACTCTTCGGGAAAACCTATAATTTTCTAATTAATCCAAATAATAAAAATTTTTCCCGGAGATGGATTCGAACCACCGTTGGAAGAGCCAGAATCTTCAGTCCTGCCACTAGACGATCCGGGAAGATAGCCTTATTATAATTACAACATAAGTTTTATGCAAGTAAATTCTTTAAAAAACGCTTAAATATCTTTCACCTGTATCCGGCAAAATTGCAACTATAACACTGTCTTCAAAGTTTTTTGAATACTCAATTGCAGTATACATTGCAGCACCGGAAGAAATTCCGCACAAAATCCCTTCTTTTGTCGCTAAATTTCTAGCTGTTTCTATTGCATCCTCATTTGAAACTGTATAAATTTCATCAACAACACTTTTATCAAAATTTTTCGGAATAAAATTCGCACCAATCCCTTGAATTTGATGAGCTCCAGCATAACCTTTTGACAAAAGAGGGGATGAGTAAGGTTCTACAGCAACCGTTTTTATATTCGGATTTTTAAGTTTCAAATTTCGTGCAATACCCGAAATTGTACCGCCTGTTCCAACACCTGCAACTAAAATATCTATTTTTCCATCTGTATCATGCCAGATTTCTTCTGCGGTTGTTTTTTCATGGATTTCGGGATTTGCGGAGTTATTAAATTGTTGAGGGATAAATGAGTTTTTTATTTCTTCATGTAAT